>CATPBF010000177.1 GCA_955652585.1 Candidatus Dormiibacterota bacterium
AATGGAGCCGGCAAGAGCACCACGATCCGCTGCCTGATGGGCCTCATCCGGCCGACGGCCGGGTCGGCCCACATCTTCGGGCTCGACTGCATCCGCGACTACGTCGCGGTCAAGCGCAAGGTCGGCTACACCCCGGGCGAGATGCCGCAGTTCGGCAGCCTGCGCGGCTCCGAGGTGGTCGCCTACCTCGGCGCGCTGCGCGGCGGCGCGGACCTCAAGGTCGTCCGCACACTCGCGGAGAGGTTCAACCTCGACCTCAGCCGCCGCTACCGCGAATACTCGAGCGGCAACAAGCAGAAGCTCGCCATCGTCCTCGCCTTCATGCACCGGCCACAACTGCTGATCCTCGACGAGCCGACCCACGGGCTCGATCCGTTGAACCAGCAGGAGTTCTTCGCGCTGCTTTCAGAAGCCCGTGAAGGCGGCGCTACCGTCTTCCTCTCGTCTCACATCCTTTCCGAGGTCGAGCGCATGTGCGACCGCGTGGGCATCATCCGGTCGGGCCGGCTGGTGACCATCGCGGACCTCGACGAGCTGCACGCCATCCGCTTCCACCACGTCGAGCTCGAGTTCGCACCCGGCACCGAGATGCCTGTCAAGGCGATCAGATCGGCGGCAGGGGTCGAAGATGTTGTCGCCTCCGACCACACCGTCAAATGCATCGTCAAGGGCAGCTTCGAGCCCCTGCTCGACGCCCTCCGCGGTACGACGGTGACCAACCTTGTCAGCCACGAGCCCAACCTCGAGGAGATATTCCTGGAGTACTACAGGGAAACCGCACCGACGAAAGCCATGACCCCGTAATGGCCGCGTACCTCCTCGCGCTTCGCCTGGGCCGGTGGGGAATCGCTGGATTCGGGGCGGTCGCGTTCGTGGTCACGTTGGTCCAGACGGTCGGCTTCTACAACATCGCGGGCCACACCGAGGCTGAGCGGCAGGCATTCGGCCACTCCATGTCGCTCCTCGCCGCGCAGTTCACGGTGATCATCCCGCCCCCGGTCCGCCCCGACACCGTCGGCGGCTACGTCCAGTGGCGCGCCTTCGGATTCCTCGCCATCTTGTTCGCCATCTGGGCTCTGGCCTCCGCCAGCGGCGCCGCCCGCGGGGACGAGGAGCGAGGCATCGTCCAGGCGCTCCTTGCGAATGGTCTTTCGAGGCCAAGGATGATCGCGGCGCGGATGGCCGCTTTCGCAACCGGCGGCATGGTCGCCGCTCTGGCGGCCGGCGCGGGCTTGCTCGTCGGCGTCGCGAGCGGGGGCGAGACGTTCAGCCCGGTGCGCGCCCTGGAAGCGGCGGTCGGGGCGGCAGTGCTGGGAGTCTGCTGCTATTCGCTGACGCTGCTTTTCGCGCAGTTCACCAGCGCCCGCAACTCCACAGCTTTTGCGGGCGTGATTCTCCTCGCACTCTTCCTGATCAACAGCCTCAGCCGGACGTTCGATGCGCTCGTGCCGTGGCGGTGGCTGTCGCCTTTTCACTATTACGAACAGAGCTCGCCGCTTGTGCCTGGAGGGATCCTCGACGTGAGGGCGACACTTGTCTTGCTCGGCATCGCCGTGGCCGCCGCCCTGGTGGCTGCGTTCGCATTCCGTTACCGCGATGTCGGGTCACCGTTGATCACGCTCCCAGCTCGCACCAGGCGCGCGAGCTATGAGATGTCGGGGTCGCTCGTCTGGCGTGTTCCCGTCGCACGCGACCTGTACGAGCGCCGCGTCAGCCTCCTCGTCTGGATCGTGGGCCTCTCGGCGCTCGGGGCCATCTTCGTCGTGCTCACCAAGTCGATCGTCAAGCCTCTGCTTGCGATCCCGGAGCTGGCGCCCTACTTCGCCATCTTCGTCAACGGCAACATTTACGCATCGTTCCTTGGCTACATCTGGTTCGGATTCGCACAACTCCTCATGGCCGGTTTCGCGATCACCCAGGTCGCGCGCTGGAGCGCGGAGGATTCGGACGGGCGCCTCGAGCTCGTCCTCGGCAATCCGATCTCTCGAGCTCGCGTGGTCGTCGAGCGCCTCATTGTGCTGACTCTTGGAGCGTTGATCATCGCCGCGGTGAGCGGCGTGGCCGTCGGGATCGAGGCCCACTACCAGTCGATCGACCTGAACAGCAGGCGCCTCGCGGAGGCATCGCTTCTGCTCGTGCCGTTCACGCTCGTGTTCGGAGCGGTGGGCGCGCTGCTCGCATCGAGGATTCCGCGGGCGACGGTCGGCATCCTCGGGGCATTTGCCTTTGCGAGCTACCTCACCGTGCAGCTGGGGCCGATCTTCAAGCTACCTGCATGGGCACAAGACCTATCCGCATTCAAGCTATTTGGCCAGCCGCTCACCTCCGGAGTGGACCAAACTGGTCTTGTGGTCATGCTCGCAATCGTGATCGCCGGACTGGGGGTTTCCGCGATGGTGATGGAGCGGCGGGACATTGGCGCTTGAGGTATCCCTGACCACGTCGCGGCTGCGGGCAGCCGGGGACGCTCTCTATCGCGCCGCCGGAATCGAGGTCGAGCATCACGAGGACGAAGTGGCGGGGCTGCGCACGCACTGGGTCACGGCCGGACGCGTCGAAGCCCCGCATGCGGTGCTGCTCCACGGTTCAGGCGGTTCGGCGGCGTTGTGGTATCCCGTGCTGGAGGCGCTGGCAGACCGACGTCACGTGATTGCGGTCGACATGCCGGGCCATGGCGAGACCTCGATTCCAGCCTGGCCGAGCCCCGGGACGATGGAGAGAATGCTGGAATGGCTGGCCGAATTCCTGGACCGTTTCGACTGGCCGCTGCTCGTCGGCCATTCGCTTGGTGGCTACATGGCGCTGCTCCATTTCGCGCGCCTGCGTCCCAGCGTGGCCGGCCTGGTCCTGGTCGACGCCGGCGGGGTCGGGCCCAGGCCGCCGGGCTTTGTGATGGCGACACGCCACCCGGTGCTCGGCGCGCTGCTGGGGCTGGCCGCCGGTGCCCGGCCCACGCGAAGGCGGGTGGAGAGGACGGTCCGGCGCCTCAGCGTCGACCCCTACCGCATCCCGCATGGCCAGCTCGCGCTCGATTACGCCGTGGAGACCGCGAGCCGGCCTGGCGCGGGACGCTTCCAGTTCGAGGTATACCGGAGCGTCGCGATTCACGAAGCCGAGCCGGGATACAAGGTCTGGGGACGGCTCCACGAGATCTCGTCCCCCACTCTGCTCGTATGGGGTGAACGCGACTATTTCCCATTGAGCTATGCCCGGCAGGCCGCGCTCGAAATGCCGGCCGCGCACCTCGAGATACTGCCGGGGACGGGCCATCTCTCGTACCTCGAGGACCCCCAGGCGTTCAATAAGGTGCTTGGCGGTTGGATCCAAGCTACCTACGAAAAGTAGCCAGCAGACAGGGATAAGGAGGTAGTATTCGACGCCATGCCCCGATCGATGTGGAAAGGAGTCGTCTCGTTCGGGATGGTGTCGATCCCCATCCGCCTCTACAACGCCACCGAATCAAGCGCCAAGGTGTCGTTCCGTCAGCTCTGTCCGGATCATCGCTCACCGATCAGCTACAAGCGCTGGTGCCCGGAAGGCGAGCACGAGGTCGCTTATGGCGAGATCCTCAAAGGGTTCGAGGTCGGCAAAGACCGCTATGTGATCATCGACGAGAAGGACCTCGACAACGTGCCGCTGGCGACCGCGCACAGCATCGACATTCATGAATTCGTACCGAGCGATGACATCGAGCCCGGCCTCTACTACAACAGCGCGTACTACATGGAGCCGGAGGAGCTCGGCAAGAAGCCATATCACCTTCTGCGCAAAGCCCTCGAGGCGACTGGCAGGATGGCGGTGGCGAAGATCGCGCTTAGAGATCGCGAGCGCCTCGCCGCTCTGCACGCGACCGGCGACGTGCTGCTGATGAACACGCTCCACTGGCCGGATGAGATCCGGTCCGCTGAAGGCCTGAAGGGACTCGAAGGCGAGGTCAAGATCAATCCCAAGGAGCTCGATATGGCCAAGGCCCTCATCGAGAGCCTCGCCGACTCGTTCGACCCGAGCCGCTACAAGGATGAGTACCGTGAGGCCGTGATGAGGGTCGTCCAGGCCAAGATCGACGGAGAGGTCATCGAAGCGCCGGTGGTGCAGCAGACCGCGAAGGTCATGGACCTCATGGAGGCATTGAGAGCATCGGTCGACGCCGCCAAGAAGTCTCGCGCCGCGCGCGAGAAGGCGGCCCCGGAAGCGAAGAAGGCGCGCCGCAAAGCTTCGTAGCGGGCCAGGGCTAATCTGGAGCGGTGGATTCGAACCAGCTCCAGATGGAGCTCGAGAGCTTTCCCGCGGAGCTGCGCCCGATGCAAGCGGCCTCGGCCGAGGCTCCGTTCAGCTCCCCTGACTACCTGTTCGAGGTCAAGTGGGACGGGCTTCGCTGCATGCTCTTCCGCGATCCCGAGGGCAAGGTGCACCTCCAGGACCGCGGGCTCAACGACCTGACGGCCGACCTACCCGAGGTGACGGCGGCGGCGGCACGCGTCCCGCCCGGCAGCGTGATCGACGGCGAGCTCGTGGCCACCGATCCGGACGGGCGGCCCGACTACACCCGCCTGCGCGAGCGTCTCGCCGGCGGCGCCGCGCGCAAGGACGAGATCCCCGTTGCTTATCTCGCGTTCGACGCGCTCTATCTCGATGAGAAGCCGCTGCTGCGCCAGCCGCTCGGGCGCAGACGAGCGCGCTTGCGCAAAGCGGTCGAGGCCGGCGGCCACATCTTCGTCCCCGACCATATCGAGGAGGACGGGGTCGAGCTGTTCGAGGCCTGTCTCGAGCGCGGGCTGGAAGGTGTGGTGGCGAAGCACAGCCAGAGCCCATACGTGCCTGGACAGCGAAGCCCGTTCTGGCTGAAGGTCAAGGCCGTGAAGTCGGACGATTTCGTCGTCATCGGATGGACGGGTCAGAAACCGTTCGAGGCATTGCTGGTGGGATACCACGAGGACGGCCGGCTCCTGCCTTGCGGTACTGTCGGCGGCGGCTACGACGAGCCCGCCATGAACACGATCCGCGAAATGCTGGCGGACCTTGCCAGCGACACCTCTCCGCTCGAGCCTCCACCGATCATGACCAGCCCGGTGCGCTGGGTGCGACCTGAGCTGGTCGTCAGCGTGCGGTATTCGGAATGGTCGCCCGACGGCACGCTGCGATTTCCGATCTTCAACGGCCTGCGGCCGGAGGTCCACCCTGCGGAAGCGGTCAGGCACCGTCCGCGGGTCGTCATCTCCGGACACGTAACGCCCGACTCGCCCGCTTACCACCTGACACGATTCCCGTTCTGATTTGGCGGAGCTGGACGCAGTTACCGGCGCCTTCAGCTTCACCGGGGGCTTCATCGCGCGGCGGCTCCTAGCGGACGGGCGGCGGGTGCGCACGCTGACCAACCATCCACGCCGCACTGGCGCGGAGGAGGTGGACGTGGATGTCGTACCGCTGCAATTCAACGACCGAGATGCGTTGATCGAAAGCCTCCGCGGGGTCGACGTTCTCTACAACACGTACTGGATCCGTTACCCGCATTCGGGCACCGGGTTCGGCGATGCGATCGCCAACACGCGAAGGCTGATGGGCGCGGCGGCCGCGGCCGGCGTTCGCAAGGTCGTCCACATCAGCGCGAGCAACCCGAGCGCCGACTCCCCGCTTGACTACTACGCTGGCAAAGCCCGCGCGGAGGCGGTGG
>CATPBF010000178.1 GCA_955652585.1 Candidatus Dormiibacterota bacterium
ATCAGACTCCTAGTGGAAGTGCGCTGACAGTAGCGTCCTCGATCTGATGGGCGTGGCGCCCAGACCCGCCGCAAGGGCCTCGCGCACTGGGCCGGGGATCAGCGCGCCGCCTCCGGGCAGCACCGTGGATCGGTTAGGCCGGCTACAGTGCGCGGGGCTCGCCCATCCGGCGTCCGGCCATGCGCCTGTCCATGGCGAAGATGACGCGTCGGCCGACATGCGCGCGCTCTGGACAGCGCCTCTCCCCGAAGCGACGTTCGATGGCGGACCGCCGTTCGCCCACTCGCCGGTCGGCCCTCCTGGGAACCAGCGTTTCGTCCTCTCGCCGGTCGGCCCTCCTGGGAACCAGCGTTTCAATGAACGCCATCTCGCCCTCACTATCGAGACTCATCGAATTGAGGCTATACCTCCCGGAGGCCGAGCGCACTGCTCCATTGGCCTGGAGACTCCAATGCCGAACCCTCGCCCGCTCGGCGAAGAGGTCCGTTACTCGGCCATCGATCCCTGGAGGCGGTCATGCCACGCCGAAGAGGGGTCCGGTTGTCGGTTGTTTCCGGACGAGCAGCACGGCGTCATCGGCGAGTGCCAGACCGGCGACGATATTCGACTCCGCGCCTGAGTTCGGGTTGACCCGCAGATCGTCGATGCCGTCTGCGACCCTGCCGAGAGAGCGATCGTAGACAGGGCGGCCGGAGGGGTTCCGCCCGTCGAACCACATCCGGGCTTGCCGCCCAAGCCGCCCATATTCGGTTCGTCCCGTGACGGCAGCGAGCCGGTCCATCACGAAGACTGCCGACTGGACGTCGTAGGGCCGTACCTGTCCGGCGCGGAATCCGGACTTGATCGGGTCGACAAATATGTGGTCCGCGCTCCGCTCCGCGACCGCAACTAGCTCCTCGCGGTCGAGGAGTGCTCCTGCGTCCGCCAGGACCGCCTCCTGGATGTGGCCCCAAAGGTGCGGAGCGCCACGCTCGTCGGGCGAGTTCATCAACAGATCGCCGGAGCGGGACTCCAATATCTCGTCGCTCCACGCGCCCAGTTGACTGCGAAGCGCGACGCTCGGCTCGGCCACGAACAGGTGTAAGAGCGCGGTCACGTGTAGGGCCCGGACGTTGGATGGAACGCCGGGCTGGCCGGCTGCCTGCATCCCCAGGTTTAGCGCATCCCGAGCCCGTTGATCGCCCAGGACGAGCCACGCCTTTGCCATGGCGTTGAGCGCCCGGCCCTGCCAGAAGTTGACGCCGGCCTCAGAAGTCCTGCCGCCAGCATTGCGATGGCCAGTCCAGTCGAACACGAAGTTGACCCAATGGCCGCTGCCGTCGTGCATCCAGAGCAGGAATTCAAGCAAACCTTCGGCCCAGGCACGGACCCTCAGGTCGCCAGTGGCAGCGAAGATGTCGCATAGGAGCTCACAGCCGCGGGCGGCGTCGTCGACACACGCCACTCCCTCAAACCCGGCTTCTGCGGCGGGCTGAATATCGTCTCGGACGTCGGCGTAGACGGCGATTGCAAGCGCGCGCGGCCCGGCGGCTGGCAATGGGCGGGTCAGCCGCGCCAACTGCCTCAGCAAGGAGTGAGCTGCTCGACGATCTCCCTGACTGAGAAGTCCGCGGCGGCCAGGCAGCTGTCGGCTGCGCCGTAATAGAGGCGAATCCGGTCGCCGTCTGGGTCGAGCGGTACATGGCCGCATGAGAAGACCGTGTCGTTGAAGAGGCCGGTCCGTTCGTAAGGCTCGGTAGGGGCGAGGATCGGTTCCGGCGAGCGGGCGATCACCCGGCTCGGGTCGTCGCCATCGAGGAGCAGTGCTCCCATCGCGTACCGCATGTTCCGATCGACACCGTGGTACAGCTCGAGCCATCCTTCGGGGACTCTGAACGGCACCGCGCCCGCCCCGGTACGGACTTCGTCCCAGCAGTTCCAGCGGGGAAGCGCGAGCGGCGTGTGACCGCCCCACTCAATGAGGTCGTCGGAGTATGCGATCCAGATACCCAAAACGCGTCCGAACGACTGCGGCATCGGTCGGGTCAGCGCGACGTAGCGGCCGCCGATCCTCTCGGGGAAGATCGCGACGTCCTTGTGATCGGGCAGGAATATCACGCCATGGCGCTCGAAGGAGCGGAAGTCGGTGGTGGTTAGGCGGCTCGTCGTGATCCCGATACGTGCTACCGAAACATAGGTGATGTGCCAAACGCCGTCGATGAGGGTTGCACGGGGATCCTCGCAGCCGTACTCCTCGAAGTTGTTCGCGGGCACCACGGCGGGCTCGGGATCGACGTTGAAGTGCACCCCGTCGGTGCTGCGGGCCACCCGCAAGTGTGACAGCTGGGTCAAATAGTCCCTGATGTCGTAGGCAGCGCCAGAGCCGCCGGTCTTGCTGTGGAACCGGATGGTGCGCGGGTCACTCAGGTCGAGGCCGGACAGATCGCGACGTAGGTAGGCGACGACCAGGCGCGCCGGCACCTCCCGCGTATCCAGAAAGGACATGCCGACGAGGTCCTTCCCAGGAATGCCGACGGGAAGTGGGAGCAGACGGACCTCGGGGCCGGTGAGGTCCAGCATCTGCGCGCCCGGCGGTGTGGCCGTCACACTAATCGGCCGCTCGGCGACGCGCAGGAGCAGCACGATCTCGTCCCCGACGCGGGCGGCAGCCGCATTGAATACCGAGACCACTTCGAGCTCAGGTCGAGACGGCGACATGCTGGCGCGCGTGAGGATAGGGTTCTCGGGCAGCCGAGCACCGAGCTGCCGACCAGGCGTGGCAGCCATACTGTGCGGCGGCTGCCCGCCCACCCCCACCCTGGCTAGGCCGTCCATGAGGTCGACCCAGGTTCGGCCCAGCTTCGGCCATGTCATGTCCTTCGCATACGCGTAGGCCATGTGCTCAAGGGTGCCCTTGCGCGAGGGGTCGGCGAGGATGGAGTTCACCGAGCTTGCAATCTGTGTCGAGTCGCGAAAATCGACAAGCATTCCGCGCCCGTCGGCAAGCGCCTCCACGGCGTGCAGGTATCGCGTCGATACGATCGCCTTCCCCGCTCCCAGCGCGTAAGCGAGCGTGCCGCTGGTGATCTGGCGCGGATCAAGGTACGGCGTCACGTACACGTCGGTTGCGAGCAGGAGATCGACGATCTCGCGCTGCGCCAAGTAATGGTCTAGAAAGTAGACGTGGTTGGCCAGGTCGAGTCGCCCGACGGTTGCCCTCAGGTGATTGCGATACTGCTCGCCTTGCGTCCGAAGGAGCTCGGGATGTGTCTGGCCGGCGATTAGATACAGGGCGTCAGGGTGCTTTTCGACGATCGCCGGCATTGCCTGCACCATGAACTCGAGTCCCTTTCGAGGATCCACGAGGCCGAAGGTGGAGACTATCGTCCGGCCCTCCAAGCCCAGCTTCGCCTTGAATCGATTTCGGCCATGCGGCTCGATCGCCGGCATCCCATGTGGGATGACCTTGGGCTGCGTCCGCAGGCCGTAGTCCGACCGAAGCAGATCCACCGCCGCTGCGGCCATGACCACCACGTCCTGGCTCAGCCCTACTATCGACTGCACTGCCGCTCGCATCGAGGTTGAGGGCTCGGGCGGAACCGAGTGAAGCGTTGTCACGACCGGCTTCCTGAGTTCCTCAAGAAATGGCCGCAGGTGGTCTTCGTAGACGTTCTCGGTCCCGTCTGCTCGCCAAACCCCATAGATGCCGAACTCGTGCTGGACGTTCACGACGTCGACCTTCGATTCATTGATCGCCGCGGCCGCGGCACGATAGGAGGCTGCATCGCCCTGCTGGATCCGCCAGCGCACGTCGTGTCCATACAGCCGCACGACGTTCGGCTCGTCGATGGCCGCCACGCGGGCGATCAAGCTGGGGTCGGCCGCCCGTGTCGCCGCCATCAGGTCGGACGTGAAGGTGGCGATTCCGCAGCGGCGGGGCACAGATGTGGAGACGAAAGCGACTTGAATGACCATCTGACCATACACGGCTCGCATCATGTCCACTCCAGGACTCTCGATATCCGGCTGCGATGTTTGAGCCTACCCAGCCCGGGGCAGACTGCTTGTAGTCATCCCGAATTGGATGCCCGCTTGCGGTGGCCAACCGCATCTACTTCGAACAGGCCCGTGGCGAGTTCGAGAAGAGGAGTCAGCAATGACTAACGGAACCATCAAGAAGCTCGTTTCCGACCGCGGCTTCGGCTTCATAGCAGCCGAGGACGGTAAGGAGTACTTCTTCCATCGCGAGGCAGTCGACAACTTCGACTCGCTCAACGGTGGAGAGAAAGTCACGTTCGAGGTTGAGCCGAGCCCGAAGGGGCCGCGTGCCAAGCAGGTCAGGCTCAGTCAGTAGTCGTCAACCGGCGAACTAAGAGGGGAGGGAGGCCGCGATAGCTCCCCTCAGTTCGGGCGTTCCGGCCCTCACCGTGCCACTAATGCGCCCAAGCCTCCGCGGGCCTGCACAATGCAAGGCCCGGGTAGCTAGGGGAGAGTTGGTCTAAGTCAGCGTGCGCTTCCGGGCACAGCCTTTGGTGTACGGTCAGCGCCTCGACTACGTGATCCATTGCTCAGCCTCGGCGCCTTCGCATGGCCTTCGATTTCCTGGGCGGCTGCCCCAATTGCGATTCGCTGTGGCTTCGCCTTCGCCGCCTTCGGTACGCGCACGATCAGCACCCCGTTCTCGAACTGAGCGGCGATGTTCGCGGAATCGACGTCCTCTGGCAACTCCAACTTGCGTTTCCAGTTACCCCACGGTCGCTCCTGGCGAATGAAGTTGCCCTGGACCTCAAAGGCAACGGCCTTCACCGCGAGGCACAGCATGCCGGCCTCGAACGTCACCTCGACGCTTTCCTGCGGAACTCCCGCGACGGTGGCGTAGAGATGGTAGGCGTCGTCTGTCTCGACTACGTCGACCGGCAGCCCATAGGTGGGCGTGCCGTCCTCGAGACTCGCCGCGCCGTATCCAAACAACTGCCCAAACGCGCGGTCGATGGAGCGAGGGGCGGTCATGAAGTCAAAGCCTGGACCTAACCAACGTAATGTAGCCATCACGTAACCTCCTAAAGTAGGATTTGCTTATAGCTATCCTTACCCTTTTTATTCCCCAGTCACGCCGATCTGAAACCTCGCGGCTCGCCCGCCCAGAGCGATCAGATCGGGGCGCCGGGCGTAATCCGGTTGCGTCGGTTCTCGCTGAGCTAGAGCGGTCGGCACATAACGCGCGAGATATCGATAGCTGCCCAGTATCGGCAGCATCGCTAGTCTCGGCTGCTCGCTCAACTCTCGAGGCTTCAACCGCGCAAGCGCGACGGGGAACAGAGTCGCGCGCCGCCTCGGCAGCTGCTGTTTGACGGCCGAAGCCATTGACACATACCGGGACCATCCGCGAAGTAAGCGGGCCGCTCGGCATTTCCGCCAATTCAGCTCATAGATGTAACGGGCTGGGGAGCGGTCCGCTAGCACCACCATACACCTCGACCGTCCGCGTGCTTAAACGTTTTTGATCGCTGCTGGAATCGCGGGCCTTGCTGGCTCGCCCAGGCACTCGAGGCGAGAGTCCACAACGATCGATTAACGTCCATGCGAGTTGAGTCTGCGGCGGTAACTTTTCCTGATCGTCCGCCCTCGTCCGCAGTCATCCGCCTGCTTGGCTGTCTTCTTGACTGTCAGCTCACACGGGAAGTCTGCTCAGTCACGCTCATCTCCCTCATGCGTGGGAGCGTGACAAATCAGCCGAAGTAG
>CATPBF010000179.1 GCA_955652585.1 Candidatus Dormiibacterota bacterium
GCGGACTCGCGACTGTGCGGCCGGCCACGTGCGAGCCTCAAGCCCAACCAAACCATCGCCCCTCCATACAGAGCCATTGACACGAGCAGCTCAAGAATGTGCAGGCGTAGGTCACCCGACAATCCTGGAACGCGGACCAGGTTGATCAAGCCGAGGGCCAACATCAGCCCGCCAAAGGTCTGCATGACCCCGGCGGCACGGCGCACTCTCAATGGAAGGACGCCAAGCGGGGTTATCACCGGCGGGGCGGCGATGGGGTCCGGCTGAACCGGTGGTGCTTCGATCACCTCCGGCCGACCGACGAACGCCACGAATTGATCGATGTCTTTGCGAGCAAGCAGGCTGGTCCAGCAAAGGGTCGACCCGTCGACGCCCACGACAGTGAGCGTCTGCCCGTCGACGTTGCATTGGAGCACCGACCTGCGTTCGTAGACTTTGCGTACGAACCTTCCGGTGACCGAAGTCGTGGTGATCTTGCCGACATGCAGGTCGTCGGCGAAGACTCCCCCTACGTGCCACTCGCGCCAGGCGCCAAACATTTGGAGGCCGAACCACGCAACGCCCAGCGCCGCTATGCCTCCAAAGATAGGCACGGATATGTTGACCGCCAGCAGCACGAGGACGGGAAGCACCACTGCCGCAACCACGCTCCCAACCACGATTCCGGTTCGATACGTTTTTGGATCCCAATGTGCGAAAAAGACTTCCTTGGGGTGATGATCGATGCCGCACGGGGGCAGTCCCGCCGCATCGATCGCCGCGTCCGCCTGCACGGCCCGGATCGGCCCGGCCGAACCGCTGTCCGCGGCGGCGGCCGCGCGCAGGGTGGCCCGCGCCGACTGCAACCGCAGCTGAGCCCAAACGGCGGATCCAAGGGTGCCGGTCGCGAAGAACCCGACCACAACCAGGACCGCCACGGGGTTCAGAGTGGGGTCGCGCTCGGGATTGCGGGACGTGGCTATCGATCCCACTCGGGTCACCTTCCCGCTCCACACCTCCACATCCACGACATCCCCAGTTTTCGGTGCGCCCGAGTTGCCGACATTGGCGACGTAGTCGCCGCCACCTCCGAGCAGTGTGAGATGGACGTTCGTCGAAGCTTTTTGGCTCCCGAAGAGCTCCGTGCTGGTCACCCTCGCCTGCGTCTGCAGCCGGCACGTCGACGTGGTCGGTGCACCCTCAGCGCACACCGGCGCCGACTGATACTGGCGGAGCGAATCCTGTGCTTTGAGCGATGTCCAGATCGCAGCGCCCGCGGCGATCAGAAGAAGCAAGGTCAAACCAACGCCGAAGGCGCGCGTAGTCTTTGCCGACCTGACATCTTTGCGGCTCTGATCGATCGGCCGCAGTGGCGGGGTGCTGAGATTGAGGCTCGCCTGCTTGCAGAATGCGGCAAGGTCTGCCTGGCTGAACCGGAGAGCCGCCACGGTGAAGAGCTGCGCCCCCGCCGTATTGGTGAAGACCCACAGCCGACCGATCAGAGCGCAGGCGGCGATATCGCTGCGCAGCGTCCGCGTCTCCCGGCCGCCGGCGCGGTAGATAACGTCAGCCCCGTCGAAAGTCAACGAGACCGGGCGCAGCTGCCGCAGTAGAAAGACCACCTGGATCGGGGCGAAGAGCACCACCAGCCCGAGGAACGCGGTCTGCCCCAGCAGGAGGGCGGAGATCACCATCGCAACGTCGGCCACGACAAAGGCGAGCGCGAACGTGGCCGCGGGACGTCTGGAGCCCTGGATCGTCATCGCCTGGCGTGGCGAACATAGAACAACGGGTCAGGTTTTGATGCTTGTTAGAGCTGCGCTCGAAAAACGTTGGGACAGCTTGTTCAAGCGAGACAACAGCTCGGGCGGCTCGGTCACGGTGAACTCGGCGTCCAGCATGCCAAGGTAGAGGGCAAGCATCTCGATCGTGTTGGCCACCGCGTGGACCACGCACGTGTCGTCGTCGATCGGCTCGACCACGATTCCCCGTGGCACGCGCTCGGTGATGACCGCCGCCGGCGCCTGCACCACCGCCCGGGCGTGATGCGCCATCGGCGCCGACCGCACGTTTCGCATCACGTACTCCCCGATGTCTTCGGCCGGCGGCTCGCCCGGAGTGAAGCGGGGGCCGTTCGGGCTGCGGACCTGCAAGCGGTCGACGCGGAATGTGCGCCAGGCCCGCCGGTCTCTGTCCCAGGCCACCAGGTACCAGCGGAGGCCCAGGTGGACCAGCCTGTAGGGCTCGACCGACCGAGTGCTTTCGGTGCCATCGTGCTTGCGATAGTCCATCCGCAGCACCTCCGCATCGCGACACGCGGCCGCGATCGTGGAGAGAAGTTGCGGCTCGACGGTGGGCCCAGGAAAGGCCACCGGGACGGTGTAGGCCGACAACGCATTGACTCTGCGGCGCAGGCGCGAAGGTAGGACCTGCTCGAGCTTCACCAGCGCGCGCACCGAAGTCTCCTCGATCCCTGCCACGCCCCCGGTCGATGACCGCAGCGCCACCGCCACCGCCACCGCCTCATCGTCGTCGAGCAGGAGCGGCGGCAGCGCCGAGCCCGCGCCGAGGCGGTAGCCACCCGCCACCCCAGACGCCGCGCCCACTGGATAGCCCAGCGTGCGCAGGCGAACCATGTCGTTGCGGATGGTCCGCGTGCTGACCTCCAGGCGCTCCGCCAGGTCGGCCCCGGACCAGTCTCGACGCGACTCGAGAAGGGTCAGAACCCGCAGCAGGCGCTCGGAGGTGCTCAGCATCCTGGTTTCGAGATTGAATCCTATTTAGGAAGCAAACGTTCCGCAATAGGCAATAGCCTGACCCCTGCAGAACAAGCCCGATGAAAGGAGAAAGAACATGACCCAAGGCGCGTCTCGTACCCAGGTGATTCTTGCCACGCTCGGCGTGGCGATGGCGCTGCTGCTGGCGGCGCTCGACCAGACCGTGGTGGGCGTCGCGATGCCCCGGATCGTCTCCGACCTTCATGGCATCCAGCTCTATGCGTGGGTCACGACCGCTTACCTGATCACCTCGACCGCGCTGGTGCCGGTGGCCGGCAAGCTCGGTGACATGTTCGGCCGCAAGCCTTTCATGCTCGCCGGCATGGTCGGATTCATCGCCGCCTCGGCGCTTTGCGGCCTGTCTCAGAACATGTTCGAGCTCGTGGCGTTCCGCGGCTTTCAGGGCATCTTTGGCGGCGTCCTGTTCGCGTCGACGTTCGCGGTCATGACCGATCTGTTTCCGCCGGAGCAGCGAGCTCGGATGAGTGGAGTTTTCGGCGCGATCTTCGGCCTCTCTTCCGTCATCGGGCCTTCGCTGGGTGGATTGCTGACCGACGGGCCCGGCTGGCGCTGGGTGTTCTACGTCAACATTCCGCTCGGTGTCGTGGCCACGATCCTGGTCGCGACGCAGCTCCCGCGCGTGCGCTCGCAGGCCAGGCTTCGCGACATCGACTTCGCCGGCACGGCTTTGCTCCTGGCCGGACTCACACCGCTGCTGATCTCGCTTTCGATGCTGCGCGACCACTCCTGGCTTTCCGTTCAGGTGCTGGGGTTGCTCGGCCTGGCCGTTGTCCTCCTGGTTGCTTTCTTCATCACAGAGCGCCGCGTCGAGCACCCGATAGTGCCGTTTCAAATGTTCCGACTCAACGTCTTCGCCGTCCCGGCGCTGATCTCCTTCTTCAGCGCAATCGGAATGTTCGGCGCGATCGTCTTCGTTCCGCTCGTCTATCAAGGCGTGCTCGGAGTGAGCGCGTCCAACGCCGGCCAGCTGTTGACGCCGATGCAGCTGGCGGTCGTGGTCACTGCCACCGCGACCGGTGTTCTCCTCGCCCGGGTCCCGCGCTACAGGTTCGTCGGCACCGCGGCGCTCGGGGCGATGATCCTTGGGCTGGTCTTGCTGGCCCAGGTCGGCCCGCATTCGAGCCCGTGGGAAGTCACCCGCGACATCATCATCATCGGCGCCGGGCTGGGCGTGACGTTCCCGCTCACGCTCGTCGTCGTCCAGGCCGGCCTGCCTCACCAGCTGGTTGGGGTGGCCACCAGCCAGATCACGTTCTGGCGAAGCCTCGGCGGCACGATCGGCACTGCGGTGCTCGGCGCGATCCTCACCAACCACCTGTCAAATCGACCCACCCGTGTCGCGCTGGCGAGCACCCTGCACGACCTGTTTCTGCTGGCCGCGCTGGTAGCGGTGGTGTCCCTGATCGTGAGCGTCTTCCTGCGCGAGGTGCCGCTGACGAAAGAGTCGCAGACCACCCCGGAGGCAATCGAAGTTGCGGCCTGACGGCGTCGGCACAGAGAAAGAGAGGGGGCGGCCCGATGGCCGCCCCGCCCATTACTACCTGGTGGAGCGCGCGAACGGGCCCGCCTGGAACTATTCGGGGGGCCGGCGCGAGCAAGCCGAATGGGACGAACACGCAGCGTTCATGGATGCGCTTACGGAGGAGGGCTTCGTCGTTCTCGGCGGCCCCGTCGGCGAGGGCGACGGTGACTACAACCTGCTCGTCATCGAGGCGGGTGGCGAGGCGGAGATCCGTGCCCGTCTCGCGGACGACCCTTGGGAAGGCAGCATCCTGACGATCTCTACCGTGAAGCCCTGGTCGGTCTGGCTGCGCGCGCCCGTCAGGCCATAAGACCGTCGCTACGCTGCGACCCCGAGCCAAAGGTCAGCGTCAACATCGGTCTTGGCGACGTGGATTTGCCAGCAACCCGAATGTGGGAACCTGAGTCCGGTCCCCACTTCGTCGCCCGGGTGATTCCAGCTGGACGAGCCGTGACCGTCAGGTCCCCAGACCAGCGGAACCGTCTTGCCATCCTTGTCTGAGACCTTGAACGTGAAGTCCCCCGCGCCGGTCATCCTCCAGACAACCTTTATTTCCTGATTGGCCGGTGGCGGAACGGGATTGAAGA
>CATPBF010000180.1 GCA_955652585.1 Candidatus Dormiibacterota bacterium
CGGCGGTCCAACCGGGGGCCTTGGCGCGACTACGGCGAGCGGCGTGCCGCACGACTGGCAAAATGAGTTGCCGTCGGGGTTCTGGGTTCCGCATCGCGCGCAAATGAGCGCCACCTACTTCACGTTGGAGACGGGGGCGGCGGGCTCGGCCCGGGGCTTGCGGCTCCGCCGCACCGCGCCTGGGACCGCACTGAGCGCCATGCCACAGTTAGGACAGAAACCCGAAGCGACGATGTGCATGTGGCAGTTGGGGCACACCGTCTCCGCGAATCCCATATGGGCCGCCTCCTCGAGCAGCGAGTAGTGCAGCAGGTAGCGGATGTAGATCAGGAGCACTCCGTCAACGGTCGCCTGCCAGATGAGGATGAACAGCGGATTGGTCGATGAATTCTTCATGACCACGGTGCCGGCCGCAAACGCAATGTGGGCGAGCAGGGCGACCGCCACGCCTCCCAGCTCGCGACCCGCCAGCCGCCCGCGCCGGAAACGCCAGATCGTCGCGACGATCAGCCCGGTTGCGCTGCCCTGTAGGAGCGGTTGGAACACCGCGAGCGTCGCCAGGTCGAAGATCCAGTTGCCAGGCGCCACATGCGCAGGCAGGCTCGCCAGAGTCGTCGAGAAACCGATCAGCGTCTCCGCAACGCTGAAGCCCAGGCCCGCCGCCACCCCGAATACGAGCCCGTCGACCGTCTCGGGGAAATCGGCGCGGTTGGGCAGGAAGAATGCCGGGATCGGTTTGAGTGCCTCCTGGATCAGGGGGATGACCAGCCCGAGGATCAGCACAGCGCCGATGCCGACGCCCGCTCCGGTCAAGGGGTTGGGCGCGTACTGGAACGGGTTGTAGATCAAGCGCTCGAAGAGGGTGACCACGATGCCGACCACGACCCCGCCGCCGATCGTGAAACCGAGCACGAGCGCGGGCTCGTCGCGATAGACCTGGGCCTCATAGAGGTAGATCAGATAAAGGACGGGAACCAGGAAGGCCGACACCAGGATCGCGGCGGTGATCAGGCCCGCTACATAAAGGATGAGGACGCCCGCGAGGCCCGCGATGAACGCCCAGCGGAACTCGTGGATCTTGTTGTGGCCCAGGTGCGGGAAAAGTGTGGTGAAGATCGCCGGGTGCGCAACGTGTTCACCCGGGTGGGCGGCGTACCGGTGCTCGCGCGACTTCGCGTCGCCGGATTCTTTGGTCGTGCCCTGATGGGCTCCGCACCGCGTGCAGAAAACTCCGTCGGGAGCTTCCTGGGCGCAATGGTCGCACCGCACGGTTGGAAAGGATAGGCGGCGCCGCTCGCTTTGGACCCGGGGTTAGGTCAGGTCGTTGTACCGGCCTCGGCGGGCTCCGCGGGCACCCAGCCACGGATGAAGTGGCAGGAATAGTGGCCTTGGTGCTTGTCGAAGTAGCGCTGGTGGTATTCCTCGGCTCTCCAGAAGTGGGTGGCCGGGACGATCTCGGTCACGATCGGCTTCTTGAAGTACCGCTGCGCCAGGGCAGCCGATCGGCGGGCGGCCGCCTCCTGCTCCGGGTTGTGGAAGAAGATGGCTGAGCGGTACTGGTGACCGTGATCGGGGCCCTGGTAGTTGAGCGTGGTGGGGTCGTGCATGTTCCAAAACGCGTTCAAGAGCTCGTCGTAGGTCACCTTGCTCGGGTCGTAGGTGACCTCGACCGCCTCCGCATGACCTGTCCGGCCTGAGCAAACCTGCTCGTAGGTCGGGTTGTCGCGAGAGCCGCCGGCGTATCCCGACACGGCATCGAGGACGCCCGGAATCTCGTTGAAGAGGTGCTCGACGCCCCAGAAGCACCCGCCCGCGAAAGTTGCCTTTTCCATCACGTCCTCACAATACGCGCGCCTCGTCTGATTCATTCCAAGTGCAATGCTTGGCGGCCATAACTCCCTCTCCCCATCGGGGAGAGGGTTAGGGAGAGGGGCGTGAGTAGGTTTAGATGATCGAGCCCGAGAAACGTCGCGAATGGTGGCGCTTCGCGACCCTCGACATCACGCCGTTTAGGCGGCACCGCGACTTTCGGCTGCTGTTCATCGGGCGGCTGGTCTCGTTTTTCGGCAGCATGATCACCTTCGTCGCTGTCCCGTACCAGGTGTACCAGCTGTCGCACAGCACGCTGCTGGTGGGTGCGCTTGGGCTGGTCGAGCTGGCAGCGATGCTCGTGTTCGCAATGCTTGGCGGGGCCCTGGCCGACGCCGCGGATCGCCGGACCATGGTTCTCCTCAGCGAGGCCGGCTTGATGGTTGGCAGCGTGCTGATGGCCGGCAACTCGCTCCTCCCCCACCCCACTCTGTGGCTGATCTTCGCGGTCGCTCTGCTCTGGGGCTCGCTCGACGCGATGCAGCGCCCCTCGCTCGACGCCCTGCTCCCCCGCCTGGTCGAGCGCGACGAGCTGCCCGCGGCGGCGGCTCTGATGAGCCTGCGCGGGACGGTCGGGATGATCGCGGGGCCCGCGCTCGGAGGCGTGCTGATCACGATCGTCGGCCTGCCGGCGACGTACATGGTCGATGTCGCGACCTTCGTGGTCGGCCTCGTCTGCCTATTTCTGATGAGGGCCGTGCCGCCGCCCGTCGACGCGGAGCGTCCGAGTGTGCGCAGAGTGCTCGAGGGCATCCGCTACGCGCGCAGCCGCCCGGAGCTGATCGGGACGTATGTCGTCGACATCGTCGCGATGACATTCGGCATGCCGATGGCGTTGTTCCCGGCCATCGCCCAAGGACTGGGTGGGCCCAGCGTGTTGGGCCTTCTGTACGCCGCGCCGGCGGTCGGCTCGTTCGTGTTCTTCGCCACCAGCGGCTGGGCGCGGCACATCCACCGCCATGGGATGGGAGTGATCGTCGCGGCGACATTGTGGGGCCTGGCGATCATTGGCTTTGGGCTCGCGCCGGGCCTTGTCGTGGCCCTTTTCTTTCTCGCGCTCGCCGGCGCGGCCGACGCAATGAGCGGCCTTTACCGCCAGCTCATCTGGACCCAAACGATCCCGGACTCGCTGCGCGGACGTTTGGCATCGATCGAGCTGCTGAGCTTCTCGATCGGTCCGACGTTGGGCAATTTCGAGGCGGGCGTCGTGGCCTCGATCTTCAACGTACGGACGTCGGTGCTGTCCGGAGGCATCTTGACCGTGGTCGGCTGCGTGCTCTGCGCGGTCGCGCTGCCCGCGTTCCGGCAGTACGACGAGCGGGTCTGGCGCGCGCGACAGACGGTCTAGCGACCAAACGCTACGATCAGCAATCGCAATCCGGCGCCGGATCGCCCTCGATCGGGCGTCATGCATGGGAGGCCATGAGCACAACACAGGTATTGGTGGCGTTGGGTGGCCTGACCGCGCTCCTCGCCTTGTGGGCGGCGGTCTTCGCAACACGAGCCGACATGGCCGCGCGGCACGCGAGCAGCGAGGCACGGCGGCGGTGGGACGACAGCACCCGCCCGACGCCGCATTTCACCTTCACGGCGGCGCCCTCGCCTGGGCAGCCGATCGAGCTCGACGTCGAGAACCTGGGCGGTGCCCTGGTCGCGGGCGCGGTCATCGTCCAGCACGGCGACGACCTCTTCGCGGGCGAGCTGTCCCTGCCCGAGAAGGCGCCCGCGCGGCGGATCGTCCTGGCCCCGGTCTTGAAGGC
>CATPBF010000181.1 GCA_955652585.1 Candidatus Dormiibacterota bacterium
CTCATCGGGACATAGCACCTTCAGCGCCGCGGGTGCCGAGATTCTGAGGCTGTTCACCAGGAGCGAGAGATTCGGCGCTGGGGTCAAATTCCCGGCCGGGAGCTCCAGGATCGAGCCAGGTGCGGTCCCCGCGAGCGATATGACACTCAACTGGACCACCTTCAAGGCTGCTGCGGACCAGGCCGGCTGGTCCCGGCGTTATGGCGGGATCCATTTCGAGCAAGCCGACCTCGACGGACGCGCCGGCGGCCGGTTGATTGCACAGCAAGCGTGGGCCAAGGCGATGAGCTATTTCCACGGAGGACCTTCGCCGAACCGTGACGACATGGACAACTCCGACCCGGGCTAAAGCCCGAGAACCTCGGGGCAGGGCACCGATAATGCCCTAGCGTGACTGCCGCCCCGCTCCTGGCCAGGTTCTTACACGTGCGACGCAGCGAGTTGGACCGCACGCTGCAGGTCGCGGGCTTCGCGATCCTCCTCGGCTGGGCCATGTACACGGCCTTCAACGCGACCCAGGCCATCTTTCTGAACAAGGCTGGGCCGCATGCATATCCGTTGTTCTTCGTCGTCCTCGCCCTGGCGGTATGGCCGATGGTCGCGTTGCAGGGCGTGCTCACGCGACGGCTCGGCGTCGGGCGCGCGCTTCGGCTCACCCTCGTCCTGAACGCCGTGGTGGCGCCGATCCTCTACATCGTCTACTTCATCTCCGAAGCGCCGACGGTCGCATTCAGCGTTTACGTCATTTACTCCATCGCGTTCGAGTTGGTGATGCTCAACTTCTGGAGCTTCGTCAGCCAGCACTTCAACCTGCTCGAGGGCAAGCGCATCTTCCCGGTCATTGCGGCCGGACTGAGCATCGGCTACATCCTGGCCGGATTCACGACCACGCTGATCGCGATTTACGCCACCGAGCCGCTGCTCTTCGTATGGGCGTTTGGGTCGGCGGCGGCGGCGCTCATGTCCGAATGGGTGGAGCGCCGCCTGTTCCGCCCGACCTTTGTCGACGACGCCGACGAGCTTTTCGCGCAGGAGCAGGTGGTGCGCCACCGGCAGGGCGCCATGAGGGTCGTGCGCGGCGCCATCCAGTACTTGACCAGCAGCCGGCTGGTGCTCGCGCTGGTCCTGCTCGCCCTTGTGATGCAGGTGACGAGCCGGGTCGGCGACTACCTCGTCGCGCTCATCTTCGTCGGCGCCACGCACAACAACCTGCAGGAGCTGACCATCCTCATCGGCAACGCGTGGCTGGCCAGCTACGTGGTGCAGCTGTTGATCAGCCTGTTCATCACGCCATGGGTTCTCGACAAGCTCGGCGTCAAGAACGCGATCATGGCGCTGCCGATCTTCACGCTGATCGGTTTCGTGGCCGTGGCCGTGAACCCGGTGCTGGCGACCTCGCTGTTCCTCTTCATCGTCCGCAACGGACTCCAGACCGGACTCGACGACCCTGCCGAGAGCGTGCTGGGCGGCGCCCTACCGGCCCAGGTCGGCCCCAAGCTCCGGATCCTGCTCGACAACGTGGTGCTGCCAGGCGCCGCGGTGATCACCGGCGTCGGCCTGCTCTTGGTGCAGCAGTTTGTCTCGGCCACGGTCCAGGTGCTGGCCGTGATCGGAATCGTGCTCGCGGTTCTTTTCATCGGCGCCGCGCTACGTGTGCGCAGCCTCTATGTGGACGCCATCTACGAGCGGCTGCGCACCCATGCCGTCTCTTTGAACGACTTCCAGCGGGCGCTGGGACGTCCGACGCCCGCGCAGATCGACGAGCTGCGCGGCTTCGTCCGCTCCGGTGACGACAGAGCGAGGCCATTTGCCGCGGCGGCATTGGGGAGGCTGGCGCCCGAAACGTTCGCGGCCATGGTGCCCGAGCTGCTGGCGTCACCGGACGCCTCAGTGCGGAGGCTGGCCCTGCAACTCGCGCCGCCCAAAGCAGTGACCGACCTGCAGCTGGAGGCCGCGCTAGAGGATCCGGATGGAGGGGTCGTCGCGGCCGCAGCCGTCGCGGGAGCGGCCCACGACCCGCCGTGGGAGCAGTCCGGGCCCCTTCTGGAGCGGCTCTGGCATTCCACCGATCCAAGCTGGCGCGCGGCGGCAGTCTGGGCGGCGGCCTTCACCGGCGACCGCGGAACGGTAGTGGACGGCATGCGAGACGGCGAGCCGCTGGTACGCCTGGAGGCGATCCGCAGCTTCGCCAAGTTGAAGGCCGACGTGCCCGAGGCCGCCGGGCCGTTGGTCGCCTGCCTCAGCGACGACAACCTCGAGGTGCGGCGGGAGGCGCTGCGCCAATCCGTGAGGTGGGCGCCCACCGGCGATGAACGGCCGGCGTTCGCGGAGGCGCTGGTGGCGTCGCTGGCGAGCGGCGATCGCGAGGTGAGGCGCCTGGCGTCCGAGGCCATGGCCGCGCAGGCGCCCGAGGCGCTGGCGCTGACCTTGCCTCTTCTCGAATCTCGCGAGCACGCGGCCGCTGCCGCGGTCGAGGCGCTCATCCGCAGCGGGCGTCCAGACCTGTTCCGCCGCGTGAAAGTGCACCTCGAGCATCACCTCGGTGAAGGGGTGAAGTCGGCGCGGATGTCGACGCACGCCGCCGCCAGCTCGCGCTTGCGCGGCGACGGCGATGAGGCCGCCGCGTACGCCTTCTTGCGGATCGCCCTTGACGACTACGCCGGCCATGCGACGGACTCCGGCCTGGGGGCGATGCGCGCGCTGCACGGCAAGCGGGGGTTTGCAACCGTCGAGCGCGGGGTGATGTCGTCCGAACCGCAAGCTAGGGCCGAAGGGCTGGAAACGTTGTTAAACTTCGGCCCCGGATGGCTCGCCGCACCTCTGGCGCAGCTCCTCGACCCGGACGCCTTTGATGGTGCCTCGGCGCGCGCTCTGTCGGACGCCGAGCTCACGGCGCTTTCGAATCACTCGGATAAATGGATTCATGAGGCCGCCGGCGCCGCCGCCAACGGCCTCGGCGATGGCATGAAAGAGCTGATCGCGCTCAAGCGGGTGCCGCTCTTCAGCACTTTGACCCTGGAGCAGCTGTCGAGCATCGACCACCTGATGGTCACCCGGCACTACGCGAAAGGCGAGTCGATCTTCCTTAAAGGCGATGTGGGATCGGAGCTGTTCGTGGTGCTAGAGGGGGAGATTCGCATCCACGTCGACCATGAAGGCCGCGAAGTCACGCTGGCCCGCCTGGGGCCGAGCTCGGTGGTCGGTGAGATGGCGGTGTTCGACGACCAGCCGCGGTCGGCGGGCGCGCAGGCGAGCCAGACCACGACGGTGCGGGTCCTGCGTCGGGACCGGCTGCAGGCGCTGGTGTACGAGCACCCGGAGGTCCTGCTGGAGTTCGTGAAGAACCTCAGCCAGCGGATCCGGGTCATGAACGAGCAGCTGGAGGCGGCGCCGCATGGAGAAGACTGAGAGCTCGGAACCGAGGGCCCAGCGTCCCCCTCTCCGCACTGTTCTGGTCAGCCTGATCGCGATCGCCGGCTGGCCCGTCGCGCTAATCGCGCTCGACAAAGCGACGAGTGATGCGGTCGCAGTTGTCGTTGCGCTCCTGGGTTACGGCGGCTACATCGCCTGGTATTTCTGGAGCCGGCGCTACCAGTAAGGTCCCTCCGCGCTCGCCCACCGAGGCCGGGTCCCCCGTAGTGGGGAGGGGGCCCAAGCTGGACCACCCCTCCCCAAATGCGCTTACGGCTTGATGTTCTGGTTCACGTGGAACAGGTTGTCGGGGTCGTACTTCTTCTTGGCCTGGACGAGACGGTTGTAGTTGCCCTTGTAGTTGGCCTTGATCCGGCCCTGATCGTCCTCGGCCATGAAGTTGATGTAGCCACCCTCCTCGGAGAGCGGCGCGGTCGCGTCGTAGTAGTCACGGACCCATTTGATGTTGGCCTTGTTCTGGGCGGGGTCGGGCCACATGCCGGCGATCACGGTGGCGAAATTGGCGTCGCGATAGGCGAACGCGGTGTCATCGGAAGCGACCTTGTGCACGGCGCCGTTGATCGGGTAGATGTGCATCGTGGAAGTCATCGCGGGCACTTTGGACCCGTGCTCCACATGGGCTGCGATCGCGTCGTCAGTCAGCTCCTTCACGAAGTTGGCCTTCCAGTAATGCTGCAGGTCAGGCGGGTACAGCCCGTCGAAGGCGCTGTTCAGCGCGGGATACGGCATCGGGCCCACCATCTCGGCGAACACCGGAGCCACGTCGTGGAACGGCTTGAGCGCCTTCTCACCCTCCGAGATCGGCCCGGACCAGCACCCGACAAAGAGAGCAAACGTGTCCCCATGCCGGTTCTCGGGAATGAAGGGGAGGGGAGGCGCGATCTGAAAGGCCGGGAAGCCTCCGAACGCCTCGGGAGCGTCCTTGATGTAGTCCCGGTAGAAGCGCAGTAGGTCGCCGGCATATTTCAGCTCGTAAAACATCGGGCCGCCATAGACGTCCTTCACGGGGTGCAGGCGGAACTCGAAGGACGTGACGACTCCGAAGTTGCCGCCGCCACCGCGAATCGCCCAGAACAAGTCCGCGTTCTCTTTCTCGCTGGCGATGAGAAGCTTTCCATCCGCGGTCACAACGTCGACAGAAATCAGGTTGTCGAGCGACAGGCCGTACCCGCGGGCGAGGTATCCGATGCCACCGCCAAGGGTCAGGCCCGCGACTCCGGTGGACGAGATGATGCCGCCCGTCGTGGCCAGCCCGAAGGCGTTCGTCGCAGCGTTGAAGTCACCCCAGGTGGCGCCGCCTTCAGCTCGGGCGGTCCTTTTTTCGGGATTCACGCGAACCCCGCGCATGCGAGACATGTCGATGACGACCCCGTCGTCGCAGGTCCCGAACCCTGGCACGCTATGCCCGCCTCCGCGGATTGCCAGTGGTAGGTGGCTCTCCCTCGCGAAGTTGACGGCGGCGATGACGTCGCCGGCGTTGACCGGACGCGTCACGACCGCCGGGCGTCGATCGATCATCGCATTGCGAACCGCGCGCGCCTCGTCGTAGCCGGCGTCTCCGGCTCCGATCACATCGCCGCGCATCTGCTGACGCAAAGTGTCGAGCGTAATGGTGGCCATCCACTCCCTCCCTGACCAGTGCCGCCGCGGGCAGTCTCCAAGCGAGATCGCTGACCGCGGTCCGACCTCCGGTGCCCGGCAGTTTAGACCTCTCCGGGGCGCTTGGAAATGGGAAAGTTCGGCGGTGGCTAGCTGCTTTCCGGTTCGGGGCGGATCTCGATCTTCTTGCGGGCCGCCTCCAGGCGCTCGGTGCAGACCTTGAGGTAAACCCGCGCTTCGTCGACCGCCTTCAGGGCATCCTCGAGCGAGAGGTCGCCGTCCTCGAGAAGTTTCAGCTTCTCATCGAGCTTCTCCAGCGCCTGCTCGTAGGTCAGCTGCTCGCTCATGGCTCGACCTGTTCTACCCGCGCGCCCAGCCGCCCGGTTGCGAGCCGGATGCGCAGCTTGCGATCAACGGCCGTTTCCGTGGCCGCGCGCACTACGCGCCCTGTCTCCGCGTCAATCGTGATGCTGTAACCGCGGGCGAGCACAGCCTCCGGGCTGAATGCGACCAGCTGCTGGCGCAGGTGACCGAGACGGCGCTGTTCGGTGGCGAACCGCTCGACCAACGCCCGCTCCAGGCGATCTTGCGCCCGACGCGACGTCAGCGAGTTGCGTGCACGTGTCAAGCGCCCAACACCGCCTGCTGCCAACCGCCGAGCCCGTTCGCGGAGCGCCTCCTCGCGGCGCGCGACTTGCTGCACCGGGCTCAGCCGCGCCAGGTTCGCGGCGGCGTGCGCGAGCCGATCCACACGAACCCGGACCATGGCCGGCAGGAGCTGCACCAGCCTCGCTCTCTTGGTATGAAGCCTTTCCAGCTCGCGCGCCACCCGCTGATTGCTTTCGCGGTCGAGGCGTCGCTCCCTCTCGCGAAGCAAGGCGATGAGGTCTGCTTTCTTGGGCACGACGCGAGAACCAGCCTCGGTCGGAGTCCGCGCCTCGACGTCGGCGACCATGTCCGCGACCGTGCGATCCGACGTGTGCCCGAGCGCGGTCACTACCGGCAGCCTGGAGGCGAGGATCGCCCGCGCGACGATCTCTGTATTGAACACGTACAGCTCTTCGAAGCTGCCTCCGCCTCGTGCCACCACGATCACCTGCGCGAGTGCCTCGTCGTTGCAGCGACGCAGCGCGCGCGACACGCTCATGGGGGCGGCCGCTCCCTGCACCTGCACCGGATACACGACCACGCCCATGTTCGGATAGCGCTCCCAGATCGTCTCCTGGAGGTCGTGGATGACGGCGCCAGTCGGCGACGTTATGAGCGCCACCACCTGAGGCAGGAAGGGCAGCCGGCGCTTGCGACCTGGTGCGAACGCGCCCTCAGCCTCCAGCCGGCGCTTCAGCTCTTCGAGCCGGGCGCGCAGCTTGCCGACGTCGTCGAACTCGACCTGGTCGGTGATGAAGCTGAGGCGCCCGGTCTTGCCAAAGAAGTCGACCCGGCCGCGGAAGATGAAGACCTGCCCATCCTCTGGCAGCGTCGTCACACGCCGCGCGTCATCCGCGAACAGCACCGCATCGAGGCGACTCACGCCGTCTCGAATACTGAAGTTGTAGTGGCCGCCGGCGCCTTGCTTCATGCCGCTGACCTCGCCCTTCACGAGCATGGCCGTGAGCGGGCGCAGCTCGCGCCGGATCTCGTTGGCAAGCTCCGTGACGGTGTAGGGGCGCTGCGCTTCTTCAGGCTTGAGCAAGGGCCTTAGCTTATGACGGGCTCACATACAAGGTCCGGCCGGATTCACCATGTCCTGGTCGGTGGCGACGCTGAGCCGCTGCGCGCCGCCGGCATCCGAGTAGTGCCAGAGGCCACCCCAACTACCCATCCATTCTCCAGTGGCGTCCGCGACGAAGATGTTCAGGGAGACCCGGCCCGAAACCAGCGGGGGTTTCAAAAGCCGCTCTTCAACGTTGGGCGAGTCCAGTCGCCACAGCTCATAGAAATCGGTGAGGTACAGCCGGCCCTGCGCATCGAGCCCGATCGGTGACAGCTCGAGGTTCGGGGGTCCCTGGAGCCAATCGGTGACGATTCCTGTTGCCAGGTTGAGCTGCTTGACCCTGTAAATGATCTGTTGCGTGCCCGGTTGCAAGTCGAACCCCCATGCCGATCCGCCGCTGACGAGCGTCCACCGCGCTTGCGGCAGGAGGTCGCTGCCGCGCACCGGCACGGGTGTCCCGCCGGCGGGGTCGAGACGAAACAAGCCTTCGAAGGCGTTCTGCTTGATGTTGATGGCGTGCAGGACGTAAATGCCGTCGGTCGCGAACGCAATCGGCCAGTAGTTGGTGGCGCCGTCGTAAATGATCCGATCAACTCCAGACGCGATATCGACGACGTGGATCGCGCCGATTGGGTTCGTCAAATACGACCAGTACGTGTAGCGCGACCCGTCGGGGGAGATCAGCTCCTGCGGACCTTGCACCCAACGCTGGTACTGCGCGTCGTAGACATCCCCGCTCGTCTGGCCGACCTCGTCGATGTGACCGCCGGGATAGGTCACGAAGGCGCGGTGAGATTCAGAACCGTGGTTCCAGGCGACAGCCACCTGGCAACTGTGCACCGGGGGGGTTGGCGATTCTGGCGGAGAGGAGGGCGATTGGTTCTGAGCTGAAGGTTCGCTACAAGCGGTGATCACGAGGAGGAGGGCCAGGCCGGCGAAGCGCATCTCATCAGGTGAAACGAGCGCCGGCAGCCGAAGTTACCCGTTTAGACCGAGCGCAAGAAGTGGAACGCCGTGATGCGCATCCGCTTGTTGAAGTACAGGCGGTGGGCGTCGGTGCGGTCCGGACCCACGCCGGAATCAAGGTGAAACTGGTCGCAGCTGAGGCGTTTGGCCTCATCGATCATCCAGTCCAGCAGCTTGCCTGCATGCCCCTGACCACGATGCTCGGACCGAGTCGAGAGGTCGTCGCAGTACAGGGTGCGGCCCCACGCGAGCATATGCATGATGCGGAACCCAGCCGCCGCGACCGCCTGGAGATCGTCCTCGACGAAGAAGCCGATCACGCGGTAGCCCTCCAGCCTCTGGACGGTGTCGACGTGCTCGACGAAAACAGTTTCCGGGCCGATGTTCGGCCGGAGCTCGAGCATCGCCTGGTAGACGTGGTTGTTCGCCCCGGCGTGGAGCTCCTGAATCATCCCCCGATCAGAGACATATTCTTGGCCGGCTTGATGAACCCGGGCTGGTTGATCAGGTGGCCCTCTTCCTTGCGCCAGACAGCCGTTTCGATCACGCCGCCGAGGTGGTCGTCGGAAACGCCCGAACGCATGAGGTCGCGCAGCGGCGTCTCCTGCAGCGAGAACAGGCACGTGCGCAGGCCGCCTTCGGCGGTCAGCCGGATACGGTTGCAGGTCGTGCAGAACGCCTGGCTCACCGAGGAGATGAACCCGATGCCCCCCGGCGCGCCGTCGGCGAATTTGAAGCGCGTGGCAGGTCCCGGTCGCGGATCAGCGACGGGCTGCAGCGGGAACAAATCCTCGATCTGCTCCTGGATGCGCCGGCTCGGCACCACCTGTTCGTTGGTCCAGATGTTGTCGCCGTCCAGCGGCATGAACTCGATGAAGCGCACCTCGTAGCCTTCATCGCGGGCCAGGCGAGCGAAGTCGACGACCTCGTCGTCGTTCTTGCCTTTCATGACGACCATGTTCAGCTTGATCGGCCAGAGTCCCGCCTCACGCGAGGCCCGGATGCCATCCATGACGCGCCCAAAAGCGTCGCTGCGTGCGATCTCGTGGAAGCGGTCCATGTGCAGAGTGTCGAGCGAGATGTTGATGCGCTTGAGGCCGGCGTCCTTCAGCTTCTGAGCCTTGTCA
>CATPBF010000182.1 GCA_955652585.1 Candidatus Dormiibacterota bacterium
CAGGGTGTCCGCAACGTGGTTGTGCTCGTTGGGCACGTCGACCGCGGTCGCGTGACCGTTGCCGGTCGATTCGCCGTCTGCGATCTTGCGGAGGTCGTCGTCGTTCACCTCGCGCTTGGTGTCGGCAAGCTGCAGGAAGCGCTGCCAAGCGGCCTCGCTCTTGCCGTCGGCCAGCTTGATCCCAAGCAAGCCCAAGCGGTGGTGAAACGCGTGCCGGCCGGAGCGCGCGGTGAGCACGATCCGCGAGTCGTCGAGGCCCACATCCTCGGGCTTCATGATCTCGTAGTTCAGCCGGTCCTTCAGGACGCCGTCCTGGTGGATCCCCGACGCGTGCGCGAACGCGTTCGCGCCCACGACGGCTTTGTTCGGCTGCACGGGGGTCCCGGTCAGCTCGGCGACGAGCCGCGACGTGCGGGTGATCTGGGTCGTGTCGATGCCGCACTCGAGGCCGAGCCGCGCCTGCCGCACGCGCAACAGCATCACGATCTCTTCGAGCGAGGTGTTGCCGGCTCGCTCGCCGATGCCGTTGATGGTGCACTCGACTCGTCGCGCTCCCGCCGCGATGGCGGACAGCGAGTTGGCGGTGGCGAGGCCGAGATCGTTGTGGCAGTGCACCGAGAACAGCGCTTTCTCGCTGCCCCGAGCGTCGGTGATCACGCGCCGTACCATCTCGCCGAACTCAAGCGGCAGGCAGTATCCGGTGGTGTCGGGGAGGTTGATCACGGTGGCGCCGGCGGCGATCATCGTCTCGACCGTCTCGACCAAGTAGTCGATATCGGCGCGGCCCGCATCCTCGGGCGAGTACTGGACGTTGTCGCAGAGCGAGCGCGCGTACCCCACCATCTCGGCACCGCGCTTGAGCACCTGCTCGCGAGTCATGCCCAGCTTGCGGTTGATGTGGATGTCGGATACCGACAGGACGATGTGGATCTGCGGGTTTTCGGCCTCCTTGATCGCGCCCCAGACGGCGTCGATGTCCTCGCGAACCGCACGGGCCAACGCGGTCACGGTGGCGCCGCGAATCTCTCGCGCGATCTGGCGGCAGGCCTGGAAATCGCCAGGAGACGAGATGGGGAAACCAGCTTCGATCACGTCGACGCCGAGCTTCTCCAGCTGGCGTGCGATCTTCAGCTTGGAGTTGGCGTCGAGGTGAAACCCCGGAGACTGCTCGCCATCGCGCAGCGTGGTGTCGAAGATGTATACGCGGTCTACGTCAGATTCCTTGGTCATTTTTCTACCGGCTCCAGCCAGCTCATCATCGAGCGCAGGTCGCGCCCGACCTTTTCTACGGGGTGTTCCGAATCTTTCTTCCGCATGGCCATGAACTTCTCGCGCCCATTTGAGTTCTCGTCCAGCCACTTCTCCGCAAACGAGCCGTCCTGGATCTCGCGCAGGATCTGGCGCATGTTCTCGCGCACGTGGTTGTCGATCACGCGCGGGCCGGAAACGTAGTCGCCGTACTCGGCCGTGTCCGAGATGGAGTAACGCATGAAACCGAGGCCGCCTCGATACATCAGGTCGACGATGAGCTTCAGCTCGTGGAGGACCTCGAAGTATGCGAGCTCGGGCTGGTAGCCGGCCTCGACCAGGGTCTCAAAGCCGGTCTTGACCAGCGAGCTGACGCCGCCGCAAAGCACCGCCTGCTCGCCGAAGAGGTCGGTCTCTGTCTCTTCCTTGAATGTGGTCTCGAGCACGCCGGCCCTCCCGGCGCCCAGGGCTCGGGCGTAGGCGAGCGCGCGCGGCCAGGCCTTGCCGGTGGCGTCCTGGTGCACCGCGATCAGAGCGGGTATGCCCTGACCCTGGACGTAAGTACTGCGAACGAGGTGACCGGGGCCCTTCGGCGCGATCATCGCGACGTCGAGCTCCGCGTCCGGCTTGATCTGCGCGAAATGGATCGCAAACCCGTGCGCGAACATCAGCATCGAGCGCGGCTGAAGGTGGTTCTCGATCGACTCGCGAAACAGCTTGCCCTGGCCCGCGTCAGGGGTCAGCACCATGACGACGGTCGCCTCGGACACCGCCTCTGGTACCGGCACCGCGCGCAGGCCATCCGCCTCCACGCGCTCGATCGACTTGCTGCCCGGGTACAGTCCGACTCGTACGTCCTCGCCGCTGTCACGCAGGTTCAGGGCATGCGCGCGACCCTGGCTGCCGTAGCCGATCACCGCGACCGGCTCACCCAGGCTGGGTGGGCAGTCGATTTCATAGTGGATCTTCATGCAGTTCTCCTCATGACAACCGGGCCAGAGCGGACCACATCCTGGACTCCATGCCTTCGCAAGTCTTCGACGAAATCGCCGACCTCGCCGCCGTCGCCGGCGAATTCGACGGTGGTCCCGGTCGGGCTGCTGTGCAGGACTTTCGCCCCGCGCTCGATCAGGTCTGACAGGTCGGCGGCGGCGACGCGCGCCACCACCAGCTCCCGGCTGTGCACGTCGTGGCCGGTCAGGTCTTCGACCTCGACCACCTCGACGAGGCGCTCGAGCTGCTTGCGGACCTGGTCTACCTCGGCGTGGCCCGAGTCGACCGTCAACGTCATGCGGAACAGGCCCGGCTCGCGGCTCGGACCGACCGAGATAGCGCGCACGTGAAACCCGCGGCGCCGGATCAGACCCGAAACCTTGCTCAGCGCGCCCGGGCCGTCCTCGACCACGACGGACAACACCCGCAGCCGGTCTTCGCTCATTGGTCCGGGGCCTCCCAGAAGTCGTTCAGGGTCTTGCCCAGCGGGACGATCGGGTACACGTTGGCCTCCGGGTCGATCCGGAAATCGATCAAAAACGGTCCCTTGGTCCGCTCCGCCGCATCCATCGCGGGACCGATGTCGGCGAACTTGTCGACACGCAGCGCCGGCAGCCCGTACGCCTCAGCGAGCTTGACGAAATCGGGCATGTGCGTGAGGTCGACCTGCGAGCGCACGCCGCCGTAGAAGTCGTCTTGGAACTGGCGGACCATGCCGAGCGAGAAGTTGTTGAGGAGGACGATCTTGACGTCGAGCTGGTGCTCGACCGCGACCGACAGCTCCTGTGCGGTCATCACGAAACCGCCTTCGCCCGCGACGCACCAAACATCCAGCTCCGGCCGCGCGAACTTGGCGCCGATGGCCGCCGGCAGCGCGAAGCCCATCGTGCCGGAGCCGCCGGAGTTCAGGAACAGGCCCGGACGGTCGTAGTTCCACCAAAGCGCGGCCCAGATCTGGTTCTGGCCGACGTCGGCGACGACGATCGCCTCATTGCGGCACCGCTTGTACATGTCGATGAGCACGTCTTGCGGCTGTAGGTGGCCGTTCGAGTGCGTGTATTTGAGTGGGTGCTCCTCTCGCCACGCGTCGATCTGCGCCAGCCACGTGCCGCGGCTCTTCTCGGGTTGGGGGAGGTGCGGGATCATCGCCTTCAGCGCCTGCTTGGCGTCGGCGACCAGCTCGATCTGCGGCCGCACGTTCTTGCCCATCTCCGAGCCGTCGATGTCGATGTGGATGAAGGTCTTCACGTTGGGCGCGAAACCGGCGAGCTTCGCCGTGACGCGGTCGTCGACGCGCATGCCGACCATCATCAAAACGTCCGCGTTCTGCACGGCCTTCAGGTTCCAGCCGGTGCCCATGAAACCGGTCATGTGGAGCGACAACGGGTGGTTGACGGGAAATGCGCCGATCCCAAGCAAGGTGGTGCCGACCGGCGCCGCCGCCTTCTCGGCAAACTCGCGCAGCTCCACTTCCGCATGGCTCAGAAGGACGCCGTGGCCGGCGAGCACGACCGGGCGCTCGGCCTCCGCGAGCGCGATCGCGGCCGCCTTCGCATGGTCGAGGTTTACATGCCCGTTGAGCTTGTAGCCGGGAATCTCCAACCGCTCGGGTGGGACGTTGGGCGCGTCGGCCTGCTGCACGTCCTTGCAGATGTCGATCAGGACCGGCCCCGGCCGGCCGGTGGTGGCGATGTGGAACGCCTCGTGGATCACGCGCGGCAGCTGGTTGATGTTGGTGACGAGGTAGCTGTGCTTGGTGACCGAGCTGGTCGCGCCGATGACATCGGTTTCCTGGAACGCATCACGCCCGACTTGTGTGCTGGCGACCTGGCCGGTGATGGCGATCATCGGCACCGAGTCCATGTATGCGGTGGCGAGCCCGGTGACCAGGTTGAGCGCGCCGGGCCCGGAGGTGGCAAAGACGACGCCCGGCTTGCCGCAGGCGCGGGCGTAGCCGTCGGCCATGTGCGCCGCGCCCTGCTCGTGCCGCACGAGGATGTGCCTGAGCTTGGGGTGATCCGGCAGGTGCTGGTAGATGGGCAGGTTGGCGCCGCCGGGGTAGCCGAATATCAATTCGACTCCCTCGCGCTCCAGCGCCTCCAGCACCATGTCCGCTCCGGTCACTTTCTCTCCATTGCTCCTTTACAAACAAGAAGCCCCCGCCTTTCGGTCGGGGGCTTTGCGATCTCTTGCGATTTGGGTTAGGTCGCGCGAGCCCCCGACTGACCAAGGCCAATAAGGCCCAGAAGGAGGAGGCCTACGAGTACGCGCGACGACTTGTCCATGTGCTGCAGGATGTTAGGGCATGCCGGGGGTCTTTATTTGTGTTTCAGCCACAAATAAGGCCGGCCAGGCTTTGAACGGCCGGCACGGACAGGCTGGTCGAGGTGCCGGTAGAGTTCGTCTTCCTATGCCCTCCACCCTGGGCCAGAAGCTGTGGGATTCGCACATTGTCCGCACCGCGCCCGGCGAGCCCGACCTCCTCTACGTCGACCTGCACCTGGTCCACGAGGTGACCTCGCCGCAGGCGTTCGAGGGGCTGAGGTTGGCCGGGAGGCACGTCCGGCGCCCGGATCTCACCCTGGCGACCATGGACCACAACGTCCCCACCCGAGGCGGCGCCCGGGCCGCCGACGACCTGTCTCGCAAGCAGATGGACGTGCTGGCCGAGAACTGCCGCCGCGAGGGCATCCCGCTGCACCAGATCGGCAGCCGCCGGCAGGGCATCGTGCACGTAATCGGCCCAGAGCTCGGCCTGACCCAGCCGGGGATGCTCATCGTGTGCGGCGACTCCCATACCTCCACCCACGGCGCGTTCGGGGCCCTGGCTTTTGGAATCGGAACGTCCGAGGTCGAGCTCGTGCTGGCCACGCAGTGCCTGCCGCAAACGCGCGCCCGGGACCTGGCGGTGACCGTCGAAGGCGACCTTCCGCTCGGCGTCACCGCCAAGGACGTCGTCCTCGGGCTGATCGGCCGCACCGGGATCTCGTTCGGCCAGGGTCATCTCGTCGAGTACCGCGGCTCGACCATGCGCGGCCTGAGCATGGAAGGCCGGATGACGCTCTGCAACATGAGCATCGAGTGGGGCGCGAAGGCGGGCATGGTGAGCCCCGACGACACCACGTACGCATACCTGGAGCGCCGGCCGCACGCCCCACGCGGCGCCGCGTGGGACCTCGCGGTCGACTACTGGCGTTCGCTTGCAACCGACGTTGACGCGGTCTTCGACCACGAGATCCTCCTCGACGCGACCAGGCTCGAGCCGCACGTGACGTGGGGCACGAACCCCGGCCAGGTAGCGCCTGTGACGGGCCGCGTCCCCGAACCACTCACCGACACCGACGTCCGAGCGCTCCGCTACATGGACCTGCGTCCGGGCACCGCACTCGCAGACATCGCCATCGACCGGGTCTTCATCGGCTCGTGCACGAATGCACGCCTCGAGGACCTCCGCGCCGCGTCGAAGGTCATCGCGGGCAAGCACGTGCATCCCAAGGTGCGCGCGATGGTGGTGCCAGGCTCGGCCACGGTCAAGCGCGCGGCTGAGGACGAAGGCCTCGACGCAATCTTCAAGGCCGCCGGCTTCGAGTGGCGCAACGCCGGGTGCTCGATGTGCCTGGGCATGAACCCGGACATCCTGGCCCCGGGCGAGCGATGCGCGTCCACCAGCAACCGCAACTTCGAGGGCCGGCAGGGCGCCGGCGGGCGCACGCACCTGATGAGCCCACCGATGGCGGCCGCCGCCGCGGTGACCGGCCATCTGGTCGACGTTCGCGAGTTGCTTTAGCGATGCAAGCGGTCAAGCGCGTCACCGGCCGGATGCTGCCCCTCGATCGGGCGGACGTGGACACGGACCAGATCATTCCGAAGCAGTTCCTCAAGCGGATCGAGCGGACCGGCTTCGGCCCCTTCCTCTTCTATGACTGGCGGCAGGCCGAGGACTTCGTTCTCAACCGACCGGAGCACGACGGCGCGTCGGTGCTGGTCACCGGCGCGAATTTCGGCTGCGGCTCGTCGCGCGAGCACGCGCCGTGGGCGATTCGCGACGCGGGCTTCCGCGCCATCGTCGCGCCTACCTACGCAGACATCTTCAAGGCCAACTGCTACAAGACCGGCCTGCTGGCAGTGACGCTGCCGGACAGCCAGGTGCGGCACCTTATGGACCTTGCGTTGGAAGATCCGTCGGCCCAGGTCACAGTCGACCTGGAAAAGCAAGAGGTGCGCGGCGACGGCTTCGCCTACCGATTCGAGATCGACGCCTTCGCGCGCGAAAACATGCTCGGAGGCCTCGACGAGATCGGGCTCGTGGAGCGCCACCAATCCTCGATCTCGACGTACGAAGCGCAGCGCTCCGCCTGGCTGCCCGCGGTCAAGTAACCAGCGGGCGTTAGGCGCCCACCCAGTAAGTCATGATCGCGTACGAGTCGTACGCCAGAGACGAGTTGTTCTGCCGGACCCACACGCCGATGCGGTACGGGCCAGGTGCGAGCCCTGTCGTGTCGAACGTGTAGTAATTGGTGTTCCACGCCTGCACTACGCGCCATGCGTTCGAGTTGGGCGGCAGAACCCAGAACTCGTAGTTAGGCGAGGAGCAATCCGACGCCCCGGCGGCAAAGGGGATCAGGTTCGGCTGGGGAGATGAGCCCGCAATCCCAATTGATGCGCCGCTGCAGCGGCCCACGGCGAGCTGGTAGGTCCCGATGTAGTACGTGTTGTATTGGATCCACCAAGGCTGCGTGCTGTCCTTGGACCACACGCCGACCTCGTACGTGCCGTCATCAGCACCGGTCGTGGTCCAGGTCACCTGGCCGGGCTGCGGCTGGACGTAGGTGGTTGTCCTCATCCAATCACCACCAGGCGGTTTCAACCAGAACGCAAATTGCGCGTTAGGGCAGTTTGACGTCCCGCTGAGCGCGACATCCGTCCCCGGCGAGGTAGTCGTCGCCGGCGTGAAATAGATGTATGCCGTGCTGCAACCCGCCGTCACCGGAGTGCCGATGTAGTACGTGGTGATCCCGAACGTGTCATACGCGTTTGCCGACGATGGCTGGCGCGCCCACACGCCGACCTGGTACACGCCGTCGGCAAACCCGGACGTGTTCCAGGTCCAGCTCGCGGCGCCCCAATCCTGGACCAACGTCCAATCGCGTCCAGGCCCCGTGAGCCAGAAGCGGTACTGCGGCGCTGGGCACACCGTGGCCGCCGCGGTGAAGGTCACCTTGGTCCCTGCCGGCGCAGGTTCCGATGGCGCCTGGAACGCCAAGGTCGCGGACTCGCAGGCGACTACCGACAGCGTGTAGGTCCCCACCCAGTACGCCTCGTACGCGGCGGAAGAGCCCGCCTGGCGTATCCAGACGCCGACCCCGTAGACGCCCGCGACGTACCCCGTCGTGTCCAGGGTCCACGTCGCGCTCGCTCCGTATCCCGTTTTTGCGACCCAGGCGCCGCCCGACGTTTGAATGAAGAACTTGTACTCAGGGCTCAAACATCCCATCGTGCCGGCCGTGAAGATCACCGTGGTCTGGGGCGCCCGCCACGCGTTGGACGTCATGGTGGCCGAGGTGCAAGCGCCGGTGGCGGCGTGCACCGACGTCGGTCCGCCGTGCCACGCCAGCGCGGCGATCAGCAAGGCCATCGCGGCCCCAACCTTCCTGCGCATCAGGCTCACGCAATTCTATGCGGCAATGGGCCCAGCCTCGACAACGTCGCGCGCGGTGCTAGGGCTTGAGGATCGCTCCCTCTGAGGCCGACCCGACCAGCAGCGCATACCGCGCCAGGACGCCCTTGCGGTAGTTCGGCTCGGGAGCCGACCAAGCCTTCAGCCGCGCAGACACATCGACCCCTTCGAGGTTGAGGCGCCGGCTCTCGACATCGATGTCGATGATGTCGCCGTCTTGAACCGCCGCCAGCGGACCACCCACTGCCGCTTCGGGCGCGACGTGGCCGATCATGAAGCCCTGGGTGGCGCCCGAGAAACGGCCGTCGGTGACCATCGCCACCGAATCCCCCAGGCCCTCGCCGACGATCGCGGCCGTGACCTGCAGCATCTCACGCATCCCCGGGCCGCCACGCGGACCTTCGTAGCGGATGACGACCGTGTCGCCGGGCTTGATCTTGCCGCCGACCACCGCCGCGAACGCGTCCTCCTCCCGATTGAACACGCGCGCAGGTCCGCGGTGCTTGGTCGGCGTGTGTTGGGTCACCTTGACCACCGAACCATCGGGCGCGAGCGAGCCGCGCAAGACCACGAGGCCGCCCTCGTTACGCAGCGGACGCGCCAGCGGCGCCACCACTTCCTGCCCCGCGGTCTCCTTGACCGACTCGCACTCTTCGCCCAAGGTGCGGCCGGTGACCGTGAGCGCATCGCCGTCGACGAATCCGCCTTCGATCAATCGCTTCGTCAGGACGCCGATGCCTCCGGCCCGATGCAGCTCGACGGCGGCGAAGCGGCCGCCTGGCTTGAGGTCGCACAGCAACGGCGTGCGCCGGCTGATGCGGTCGATGTCGTCGATGTGCAGCTCAACGCCTACCTCTCTGGCCATGGCAAGGAGGTGCAGCACCGCGTTGGTGGAACCGCCGCTCGCAGCCACACCCGCGATGGCGTTGTCGAACGCGCGCCGCGTGAGGATGCGCGAGGGTCGAAGGTCCTGGTCCAGCACCGACAGCATCAGGCGGCCGGCCGCCTCCGCCGCGCGAGGCTTGTCTGGATCCATCGCGGGGATCGAGTTGAAGCCGAAGGGTGAGAGTCCGATGATCTCCATCAACATCGACATCGTGTTCGCGGTGTACTGGCCGCCGCACGCGCCAGGCCCCGGACACGCGACCATCTCGAGCTCCGCGAGGTCGGCATCGCTCATCTTGCCTGCGGCTACAGCGCCGATCGCTTCGTAGACCTCGCCCACGTTTACATCGCGGCCTCGGAATCGCCCCGGCATGATCGAGCCGCCATATAGCAGGATGCCCGGGCGGTCGAGCCGGATGAGCCCGATCGCGGAAGCCGGGATGGTCTTGTCGCACGCGCAGATGGCGCACATCGCGTCGAACTGGTGACCACGACCGACGAGCTCGATCGAATCGGCGATGACCTCGCGGCTCACCAACGAGGTCTTCATGCCCTCGCTCCCCATCGTGATGCCGTCCGAGATCGCGATGGTGTTGAACTCCATCGGATTGGCTCCGGCGGCTCTGATGCCGGCCTTGACCGGAACGGCGAGCTCGCGCAAACCGAAGTTGCAGGGCATGGTCTCGAGCCAGCAGTTGGAGACGCCGACGAACGGTTTCTTCAGATCCTCGGCGGTCAGGCCGATCGCGTAAAGGAAGGACCGCGCCCCGGCACGGTCGCGGCCCTCGTACAGGGCGCGGCTGGGAAGCTCGCGTGAGGGCACGACGGGAATCTTATCGCGCGGGGGAACGGGCTCTGGCGGAGCTAGGCGCAGGCTCCGGCAAGCTGCCCGCCGACGCTGGCGGCCAGGAACAAGCCCTGCCCGGGCACGAACAGATAAAGCGCCTGGTAGTTCATCAGCCAGATCCCGTGGCTGTCGGCGACCATTCCGCTGTAGTTGTTGTTGAAACCGATGACCTCGGCGGTGCCTAGACCTGTGACCAGCCACAGCTCGGAGGATGTGGAGTTGGGGGCAAAGCCCTGCACCACGAAGATCGGATGGCCGAAGGCGTCGAATCCAAACGGATAGCTCGTGGCAGCGGTGACCTGGAACCAGTGTTGCGTCGTGCGGGTCCTCAAGTCGAAGCGATCGATCAGCGTGGCGACGCCGTTCGGCAGCGACGAGGTCGCGGTTCCGTAGGCTGCGCCCCCGCCGACCAGATTCCAGTATCCGGCGTTGGTCAGCTGCGTCGGCGAGCCTGCGAAAGGTATCAGCCACAGCCCCGCTACGAGCCCGGATGGGCCGGACTCATCCGCGTAGACACCCTCGGCTTCAACATTGAGCACCGCCCAGCGGCGGCCTTCGCCGATTTCGGTCTGGGTGTTTCCGGCGACGTCGACCACGTAGATGCCTTCGGTGAGGCCGGGGTATGCATAGCGCGTCCCGTCCGGCGTGATCCAGGTCCGAGGCACCGGCACCCACCGCGTAGCAGCGCGATCGTAGGAGAGCCCGTAGAAGCCCTGAGGGCCGTACGGGCCTTGTGGCGGAGGGGTGGTGGCAGGGGATGGTGACGGCACTGTCACGCCGCTGCGAGGATCGCCGACGAACGAACGGTCAGGGAAAACCAGGAACCCTCCGCTGCCGGGCCCGCCGTTGAAAATCGGGAGCCGGCAGCTGAACGCGACGGCGTCCGGCGTCGACCCGGACGGCCCCGGATATGTGGGCGGATATGCGCCTGACGTGCCCGTGTCGAACTGATAAGGCGGCAGAGACGGATCGTGGGGCACGCCCGGGTTGGGGCTTGGGTACGTCGGGCTCGGGTACACCGGGCTCGGGAAATTCGAAGGCGATGGGAACACCGGCGGCGATTGAGATGGGATCGGCGAGAAAGGAGGGCTCGTGATCACCGCGAGCGGCGGCGCTTTTTGACACTTGGCTCCCGCGATGCGAAAGCCCGCGTTCTGGGCCAGCCGGCAGCCGGTGGGCGTCGCGACCATGAGGACCGCCCCGATCGTGGCGAGGGTGACCAGGGTCAGCAGAGTCGCGGCCGGCCATGGTGACCTCATCAAGCGCGTCAGCCTGCTCATCGACGATCCGCCGTACGACTCCATACGGGTGAAATGACTTCGCGGGACGAACGGTTACGGCCCAACGCCCGCAATCTCCGCCAGGATCTCTCCTGGAGCTAGGCACATCCTCCAGCCAGCTGCCCACCAACTGCTGCGGCAGTGAACAGGCCTTGGCCTGGCACCAACAGATACGTGGCCTGATAGCTCATCAGCCAGAGCCCGTTGCTGTCGGCGACCGGCGGCCCGGTAAAGCCGTTGTTGGCGGTGAGAACCTGGGTCGCTCCCACGTCGGTGACCAGCCAGAGCTGGGCGTAACCGCTGACGCCCTGCACATTGAAGATCGGGTGGCCGGCCGCATCAAATCCGTCTGGGTACGTGGTCGCGTTGTTGACCTGAAACCAATTCACTTTGACGTGAGTCTTCAAGTCGAGTCGTTCGATGAGGTTCGGGACCCCGTTAGGGACCGAGGAATTTTCGGTTCCGTAAGCGGCGCCGTAGCCGACTTCAGTCCAGTAGCCCGCGTCCGTAATCTGTGAGGGCGCGCCGGAGTAGGGCAGCAGCCAAAGCCCAGCCAGAGATCCGGCCGTGACGAACTCGTCCACGTAGACTCCCTCGGCTTCCAGGTCCAGCACATGCCAGCGGCGGCCGGCGCCGAGCTCGGTCTGGGTGTTGGTGGCTACGTCGACGACAAAGATGCCGTCCGCGATGCCGGGGTACGCGTAGCGCTTTCCGTCCGGAGAGATCCACTGCTGTGGCACCGGCACCCAGCGAGCGGCGGCGCGATCATAGGCGAGCCCGTAGAAGCCCTGCTGGCCGCCCGGCCCCACGGCCACTGGACTGGGGCCGCCGGGGGATGGCGACGGCACCGTGACGCCGCTGCGTGGATCGCCGATGAAGGTGCGGTCTGGGAAGACCAGGAACCCGCCGCTACCAGGTCCACCCGAATAGATCGGGAGCCGGCAGCTGAGTCCTACGTTGTCGGGCTGGCCCAAGCCAGAGGGCGCTGGATATGTGGGAGGGGGGTAGGCGCCCGAGGTGCCGGCGTCGAACTCATACGGCGGCAGGGCAGGATTGTGGGGCACGTTGCTCGCGCTGGGGCTGGGGCTGGGGCTTCCGACCGCGGTGGGGCTCGGGCTCGGGCTGGGACTAGGCTCTCCCGGAAGCGACGGCGACGGCCGGCCCGTCTGGATGGGTGAGGGAGTCGGGATCTGGCTCGGGATCCCCGCGACCCGCGATGGGTTCTGGCACTTGGCTGCATTCAGGTGAAGGCCAGCGTTCTGGGCCATACGACAGCCGGTGGACGTTGTCACCGCCAGGACCGCTCCGATCGCGACCACGGTGACCAGAGTCAGCACGACCGCAGCCGGCCAAGGCGACCTCAACCAACGCATCAGCCTGTTCATAGGCGATCCTCTGTACAGCCCCATGGCGATGAAATGAAACCACTCAACAAATAGTTACGAGCCACCAATCTCCATCTCCGCCAGGAGTGCCTGGTTGGCCGGATCGAAGCGATCGAGATAAACCGCTTGCCTGGCGGCGGCAAGCGCTTCAGCCCGCAACCCGAGATTCCTATCCGCGATCGCCAGGTCTCGGTAGACCCTCGGATTGAACGTCCCAAGCCAGCTCGCGTCCATGTAGGCGTCCCTGGCAGTCGCCCAGTCCTGGCTCTCGAAGGCGATGTTGCCGGCCTCGACTGCATACACGCTTTCCTGCGGATTCAGGCCTCGCGCGCTCGCCGCCGGCGGAGCGGCATCCGCGAGGTGGAGCGATTGCTGAGCGCTCACAGCCTCCATGAGGCGGGCATCGGCGAGGTAGGGCAGCACCACGGTCGGGATGGCGAGCGCGAGGGCGGGGACTGCCAACGCCGGCAGCAGCGCCGCCATCACGATGCCTGACGCGGTGACCGGCCCGCGGGCAGACTCCGCCACCAATCGAAGTTCCCGGGTGGTCTCCCAGGCCACGATCGACGCAGCCGCGAAGATCCAGAATGGGAACGCCGAGCTCAGGGCCGTGAAGTTCAGCATCAAAAC
>CATPBF010000183.1 GCA_955652585.1 Candidatus Dormiibacterota bacterium
GTGTGCACACGGCATAGGCGGCGCAGTCGTCTTCGAGGATCGGGCCGCCGTGGCCCGACTCGGGCCGGCGCCACGCGATCCCATCGAACTTGTCTGAAAGCTTGGTCGCCATTCGCCGGGCCAGCTGCTCACGCCCGGCGGCGAGGATGTTGGCGGTGAAGCCGCCGGCATGCTGGACGGCCGGCAGCGTGTTCGAGGTCTTGTCGATGCAAGCTAGCGCGAGGGCCGGATCCAGGGAAACGGCGCAGAAGGCGCTAACCGTCATGCCCCGGGGTAGGGAGTCCGGGCCGAACGCGGTCAGAACGACCACGCCGCTTGGAAAGCTGGCCATGATCTCGCGAAAGCGCTGGGCCTCGATCACCAGAGCCGATCATCGCAGCCCCGACGAGTCAGCCGAGCGAGTCCACCCACTCCTCTTCGGCTTTCACGAGGTTCTCCGCGAGGCGATCGACTTCTTCTTGAAGCTTGGCTGCATGCTCGAGTTGTTGCGCGCCTACTGTCGTGTCCCGAGCACTTCGAGCCTCTTCCAGCTTGTTGCGCAGATCGATGACTCCCGCAGGTGGTTCACGCAGCTGGTTCGAAAGGGCTTCGGTGTCCAGGCCTCTCGCTTTGAGCAGCTTGACGATCGGAGGCAAGTCCAGGAGTCGAACGAGTTGCTCGACCGACGTCTCGATGTGTGCAGGCCGCCCAATGAGCCACGAAGAGGCACTGACGACCGGTCCTTGCCGGCGCGGCCGGGGCGTGGCCGGAGCGCCGAGCTCGCGCTGCACACCGGCGATGACGAGCTCATGCGTTGCGCCGAGGTCCTCCAAGACATGGGCGGCAATGCCCTCGCCTTCGATCATCAGTCCCATCAGTAAATGTCCCGTGTCGACGTCGCCGCGGCCCATCTTCCGGGCCTCTTCGAAGGAGATCTCGATCACTGTCTTGACGCGCGAGGTCGGGATGATCTGCTGGATTTTGATCCGCTCGTTTCGTCCGAGGACCGAAGCGATTGTCTTGCGCACCTGCTCGATCGAAATGCCCAGATTGGTCAAGACGCGATAGGCGGTGCTTGACTCATTCCGTAACAGCCCGAGCAGCAGGTGCTCTGTACCGATGTACGAGTGCTGGGAGCGCTCGGCCTCTTCCTGGGCCAGGGTGAGGGTCCGTTTGGCGTCTTCGTTGAAGCGTTCGAACGGGTACATCTGCTGAGTGAGTGAAGTCTGCTCCGTCCGGTAAACGAACGCTTGTTTGTAGTGCTGGAAGCGATCAAACTGGATGCGTGGGGGACGCTCTCGATCTGTTCGCACCAGCGACCAGGGACTGGTTTCGCGCCGCCTTTGCGGAGCCGACCCCGGTCCAGGAGCGCGGCTGGCGCGAGGTCGCCGCGGGCCGCCACGTCCTCATGGCCGCTCCCACCGGCAGCGGCAAGACCCTGGCCGCCTTCCTTTGGTGCCTCGACCGCCTGGCCTCGGAGCCAATGCCGGCCGAGGCCGAGCGCTGTCGCGTCCTCTATGTATCGCCCCTGAAAGCCCTCGCCCACGACGTCGACCGCAACCTGCGCTCGCCCCTGGTGGGGATTCGCCACCAGATCGAGACGGCCGGCGGAGTTGCGCCTGACATCACGGCCGCCATCCGCACCGGCGACACGCCGACCGAGGTCCGGCGCTCGATGGAACGCCACCCGCCCGACATCCTCATCACAACCCCTGAGTCGCTTTACCTGATCCTCACCAGCGCCGCCCGGCGGATCCTCGCCTCGGTGCGGTGGCTCATCGTCGACGAGATCCATTCGGTCGCCGCCACCAAGCGCGGTTCGCACCTGGCGCTGAGCCTCGAGCGGTTGTCGGCGCTGACCAAGGTCGAGCCGCAGCGGATCGGACTCTCCGCCACGCAGCGCCCGCTGGAAGAGGTGGCGAAGTTCCTCGGCGGGACCAATCGCGATGTGGCCATCATCGACGCGGGCCGGCTGAAGACGATGGAGGTCAAGGTCGAAGTCCCGGTCGAGGACATGGCTCAGCTCAAGTCCTACGACGACTCGGGTCAGGCCTCGAACAGCATCTGGCCCGCGATCTACCCGCGCCTGCTCCAGCTCGTCCGCGACCATCGCTCGACCATCGTCTTCGTCAACTCGCGGCGCCTGGCCGAGAGGATCGCCGCGCGCATCAACGAGCTGGCCGAGGAGGATCTCGTGCGCGCGCATCACGGCTCGATCGCGCGCGAGCAGCGACTTCTCATCGAAGACCAGCTCAAGGCCGGGACTCTGCGCGGACTTGTGGCCACGTCGACCCTCGAGCTGGGTATCGACATGGGCGCGGTCGACCTCGTGCTGCAGGTCGAATCGCCCCCCAGCGTCGCCGCAGGCATCCAGCGGGTCGGACGCGCCGGGCACTCGGTGGGCGAGGTCTCTCGTGGCGTCTTCATCCCGAAGTTCCGGGGCGACCTGGTAGAGACGGCGGCGGTCGTGGAAGGAATGCTCGAGGGGCGCATCGAATCGACGACCGTGCCGCGCAGGCCGCTCGACGTCCTCGCCCAGCAGGTGGTCGCGATGTGCGCCATGGACGAGTGGCGCGTCGACGAGCTGGCCGCTGTCGTGCGCCGCGCATACCCCTACAGCGACCTGGGCCCGAGGTCGTTCGAATCGGTCCTCGACATGCTGAGCGGGCGCTACCCGTCCGACGAGTTCGCCGAGCTCCGGCCCCGGATCGTATGGGACCGGGTGGCCGGCACCCTCCGCGGAAGAGCCGGCGCGCAGCGCCTGGCCGTGACCAACGCGGGCACCATCCCCGACCGCGGCCTGTACACGGTCAACCTCCTCGAGGACGGCCGACGGGTCGGAGAGCTCGACGAGGAGATGGTCTACGAAAGCCGCGTGGGTGAGACCTTCGTGCTCGGCGCCTCCACCTGGAGGATCGCTGAGATCACGCCCTCGCAAGTGCTGGTGACGCCCGCCCCGGGTGAGCCCGGCAAGATCGCCTTCTGGAAGGCCGACGCTCCCAGCCGGCCGGCGGAGCTCGGGCTTGCGCTGGGGAAGATGGTCCGGGAGCTTCGGGCGCTCGCGCCCGCGGATGCCGAGCGACGACTGCGCGAGCGCGCGGGATTCGACGATCGGGCGATCAAAAACCTGCTCACGTATCTCGAGGACCAGGCCGCGGCCACCGGCGCCGTGCCCGATGACCGGACCGTGGTCGTCGAGCGATTCCGCGATGAGATCGGGGACTGGAGAGTCTGCCTTCTCACGCCTCTCGGCGGACGCGTGCATGCGCCGCTGGCGCTCGCGTTGGAGGCGCGCCTTCGGGAGCGGTTGGACATCGACGCGCGGGCACTGTGGACCGACGACGGCATCGCACTCCACCTTCCGGACGTCGAGTCGCCGCCTGGTCTCGACGAGCTCGTGCTCGACCCCGAGGAGGTCGAGGGACTCGTAGCCAAGCAGCTCCCGGCTTCAGCCCTGTTCGCAGCGCGCTTCCGCGAGAACGCCGCCCGTTCGCTGCTGCTGCCGCGCCGACGGCCAGGGCAGAGGACGCCCTTGTGGCAGCAGCGCATGCGCAGCGCAGGTCTGCTGCAGGTGGCCGGCCAGTATCCCGACTTTCCCATCCTTGCCGAGACCTGGCGAGAGGTCATGAGCGACCACTTCGACATGGCCGCGCTGGCCACGCTGCTGCGCTCGATCCGTTCCCGAGAGGTGCGAGTGGTCGCGGTCGACACGGAGCGGGCGTCGCCGTTCGCCTCGTCCCTCCTCTTCTCTTATGTGGCCGAGTACATGTACGAGGGCGACTCGCCGCTGGCCGAGCGCCGCGCGCAGGCGCTGACGCTCGATCGCGAGCTGCTGGCGGAGCTCTTGGGCAGCGAGGACCTCCGTGAGCTCCTCGACCCCGAGTCAATCGCGGCCGTCGAGCTGGAGCTGCAGGGCCTCCTGCCAGAACGCTTTCCTCGCGATCCCGACGAGGCTCACGACGTTCTGGTCCGGCTTGGCGATCTCAACGAGCAGGAAGCGGCTGCACGCGGGCTCGCCATCGAGTGGCTACGAGCCCTCGAGCGCGAGCGGCGAGCGGTAATAGTCCGCATCGCGGGTGAGGCGCGCTGGATCGCAGCCGAAGATGCGGGTCGGTATCGCGAGGCGCTCGGGATAACGCTTCCCGTCGGCCTGCCGGATGCCTACCTGGATCCAGGCAGCGAGCCGCTCATATCACTGGTCCGCCGGTGGGCGCGCACCCACGTGCCGTTCGTGGCAGCGGACATCGTCGAGCGCTGGAGCCTGGCGCGCCCGGCGGTCGAGGGTGCGCTCGCCCAGCTGCTCGCGCGGGGCGACGTGATCGCCGGCGAATTTCGCTCCGCCGTCCGAGGGCGCGAGCACTGCCACCCGGAAGTGCTCCGAATGCTACGCAGGCGATCGCTGGCGGCGCTCCGCCGCGAGGTCGAATCCGTACCGCGCGAGACCCTTGCGCGTTTTCTGCCGGCGTGGCACGGGGTCGGCGTCCGGGCGGGTGGCGTCGACCGACTGCTCGAGGTCGTCTTCCAGCTGCAGGGCGCGGCCCTGCCGGCGAGCGTCATCGAGCGCGACATCATCGCGAGCCGCGTCTCGGGCTACAACCCGCGCCTCCTCGACGAGCTGGTCTCGATGGGCGAGGTGGTCTGGGTCGGCCGGGGCTCGCTCGGGTCTACCGATGGGCGGGTTGCGCTTTACCTGCGCGGCGATGCACCTCGATTGGTGCCTGAGCCGGTAGATGCTCCGGGCGGCGACCTGCATGCGCGCCTGCGCGATCACCTGCGGGCCCGAGGCGCGAGCTTCTTCCGCGACCTTTACTCGGCCTGCGGCGGGGGCGACGAGGAAACGATGCTGGACGCCCTCTGGGACCTGGTGTGGGCGGGTGAGGTGACCAACGACACGTTCGCGCCGCTGCGATTGCTCGGCCCGGCGGCTCGGCGGCCCGCGCACAAACCGCGCCTGCCTCGCCTGACCCAGCCCAGGGCCTCGGGCCGCTGGTCGCTCGTCACGGAGTTGGTAGGCGCGGGCACGAATGCAACCGAACGGCTGCATGCCGCCGCGGGCGTGCTGCTCCAGCGATACGGCGTCCTGACTCGCGAGTCGGTCGCTGGTGAGGGA
>CATPBF010000184.1 GCA_955652585.1 Candidatus Dormiibacterota bacterium
CCCTGCGGGCGTCTGTAGCCCTTAGTCCCGCTCGTCACATCTGGCATCCGATCTAAGAAGTGGGCTGTCCACGCCGCGCGCATCCCAATGGTGGGCGGCGAGGGTTTCGAACCCCCGACCTCCAGCATGTCAAGCTGGCGCTCTCCCAACTGAGCTAGCCGCCCGCGGCGGAATCCGAGCAGAGTGGACGCTTATTCTAGGCCCGTGCCTTGGACTCCAATCGAGACGGTTTCGAAGGCGCGGGGCGAGAGCGGGAACGATTGACCGCGGCTGTTGATTGGCGGCGCAACCTTGTTGCGCTCTGGTTCGCGGAGTTCACGGCAATCTTCGGTTTCAGCTTCGCCTTCCCATTCCTGTCGATCTTCATCTCTCAGGACCTCGGCGTCCATCCCGGCCGCGACCTCGACCTGTGGACGGCTGCCGCGGGCAGCGTGTCGGGCCTCGCGATGGCGATCGCCAGCCCGATCTGGGGCGTCCTCGGAGATCGATTGGGGCGCAAGCCGATGCTCATCCGCTCGATGCTCGGCGGCGCGATCACCGTCGGCCTCATCTTCTTCGTGCAGACGCCGATCCAGCTGGTCGTGCTTCGCTTCCTCCAGGGGGCGACGAGCGGCACCGTCGCTGCTGCCACCGCGCTGGTGGCGGTGGAAACACCGCGCCACCGGGTCGGCTGGGCGCTTGGAGTGGTGACGTCGGCGGTTGCGCTGGGCAGCGCCGTCGGGCCGGTGGTCGGAGGCATTGCCGGAGCTGTCTTTGGGCTGCGCCTGGTTTTTCTCGGCGGCGGAATCCTGCTGGTGATCTCCATGATCCCAGTGCTTCTCGTCGTCCGAGAGAGCCCGCTGAAGGCTCGCGATGCCTCGCGGCCGGGGACGCTCGCCATGATCAGACAGCGGCCTGGGGCATTGCGCTCGGTCGTCGTGCTGATCGGCGCGCAGGGCCTAATCACCGTGGTCAACACCGCCACGCAGCAGCTCATCGTCCTCAGGCTCCTCGAGATGCTGGGCCGCGCCGCTTCATCCGTGACCGGAATCGCCTTCGGCGCCGCAGGGCTTACCAACAGCGTCTCCGCGATCGGTTACACGGCCGTGACGCGCCGCATCGGCTATGTGCGCATGCTCGCCCTGGCGTCGATACTGCTCGCGGTCACGATCGGCACGCTGGTCGTGGCCCCCAATGCGGTGTGGGTCGTGATTGCCGTCGGCGTCGCCGGGCTCCTCTACGGCGCGTTCGTGCCGGCGACCGCGAGCATGATCGGGCTTGAGACTCCGATCGAAGCGCAGAGCACGGTCTTCGGTTTCAACGCCAGCGGAGTCGCGTTCGGCTTCTTCCTCGGCCCCTTGATCGGCGGCGGAATCGCGGCCACGAGCGACGTCCGGGTTGCGCTTGCGGTGACCGCCGCGTTGGCGGTGGGGCTGGCGTTCCTGGTCCTGTTGGGTACCCGAGAGCCTCGGATCGAGCGGCCTTAGCGGCTCACGCCCGCAGATCCTCTAAATTCAAAAGGTGAGACGAACCCTTCTGCTGTCGCTTGCCACGATCGTGATATGCGCCTGTGATGTGGTGCCAGCGTCCTCGAGCCCCTCAGGCTGCGACAATGGGATTGTCGCCTGCATGGATCAACGAACCACGCCCCCACCCACCGTCATCGACTCGACGAAGAAGTACACCGCGGTCGTGCACACCTCGCGTGGCGACTTCACGATCACCTTCGTCGATCCCAGCGTGGCTCCGCAGACCGTCAACAACTTTGTCTACCTCGCGCAAAACCACTACTACGACGGCCTTACCTTTCACCGTGTGGTGCCTGGGTTCGTCGTCCAGGGCGGCGATCCCCTCGGCAACGGCACCGGGGGCCCCGCTTACAAGCTTCCCAACGAAACCAACCCTTCCAAGTGGACGCGCGGCACCGCCGGGATGGCTTCGAGCGCTGCCGGCGTGAGCGGCTCGCAGTTCTTCATCACGACCGGCGATGCGCCGTTTCTCGCCACCAGCGGGGTCTACAACCATTTCGGCTCGGTCACTTCGGGCATGACTGTCATCGATTCGATCCAGGTCGGCGATCGCATGACCTCGATCGACATCACCGCCTCGTGAAGGGGACGCCGCGCGCCGTCCTGGCGCTCGCTGTCGCGGGCGCATTCGCACTGTCGGCCTGCGGCTACGCTGACCCGTATGTGACTTCTGGGCCGGTGGCCAATGAAAGCCCGGGCCTGACTGTCACCCCGTCTCCGGGAACAGACGACTTCAATGCCGGGAGTGGCCTGCCGGTGGTCACCTACCCGGACGGGCTCAAGTACATCGACATCACGGTCGGCACCGGCACCCTCGCTCACCGCAACGACGCCATCGTCGTCCAGTACACCGGCTGGCTCACTGACGGCACGAAGTTCGACTCCAGCCGCGGCCGCGGCACGTCGTTCCCGGTTGATCTGAACGCGAATCCGAGCCAGGTCATCCCCGGCTGGGTGGAGGGCATCCCCGGGATGAAGGTCGGGGGCAAGCGCAAGCTCATAATCCCGGCACCGCTCGCCTACGGTGCGGCCGGCAAGCAGGACCCCAACACCGGCGCCTACGTCATCCAGCCCAACGCGACCCTGGTCTTCGCGATCGAGTTGATCAGCCTCACGGTCGGGCCGAGCCCATCGCCGATACCTCCGCCGAAGCCGACCCCCACGCCATCACCGAGCCCAAGCCCAAGCCCGAGCGCCAGCCCGTCTAAGTCGCCCTAAGGGTCCCCTTCATACCGCTGGCCGCGTGCCCGGGCTGATCACACAGGAACGAGTAGGTGCCCGCCGCAAGATTGGACAGTGTGAAAACAAAGCTGTCGCCGGCCGAGATGAGATCGCTTCTCCCCACGGTACTGCCCGAGCTGTCGCTAATCACCATGTCATGCGACGCTGAGCCTGCGTTGACAAGGTAGAAGACGACCTTTCCCGACGGCACGCTGATCGTGGAGGGATCGAACTTGTACTCGGTCATGGTGACCTTGATCGAGCCAGACGGCTGTGCGCTTCCTCCCCCACCACCGCACGCGGCCAACAGGGCCACCGCGACCAGGCTGACCGCAAGCCGCCTCATCGAAACAGCGTCACCCCCAGATACAGGATGCCGAACAGGAAAATCCACACCACGTCGACGAAGTGCCAGTACAGCGTCACCGCCGCGACGCCGACGTGATGCTGCTGCGAGAACTGACCTCGTGTGGCGCGATACAGGATGATCGTCAGCAAGACGAGTCCGCCCAAGACGTGCGCGCCGTGGAACCCGGTCATGATGAAGAAGGCGCTCGCGAAGGAGTTCGCGGTGAGGGTGAGGCCGCGACCGAACGCTGCGATGAACTCGTACAGCTGACCGAACTCGAATCCGAGGCCCAGGATGATCGTCGCGATCCAAAGGGTGAAGAACTGGCGGCGATTGCCATGCGTCAGGCTGTCGGCAGCGAAATGGCACGTAACACCGCTGGACAGCAGCACGACAGTGTTGATGGCCGGTATGGGCCACCAGTTCACATAGAACTCGGGCGTGCTCGCGGGCGGCGGCGGCGGCCACTGGATATGCGAGCCGTAAAGGTAGAAGTAGGTCGCGAAGAGGCTTCCGAAGAACATCACCTCGGACGCGAGGAAGATGTACATCCCCATCATCCCGGGCTTGATCGCCGGGTATTGCGGTTCGGTCTGCCGCCGCAGCGTCGCTACAGCCATCAGTGATGCACCTCGCCGCCTTCAGCGGGTTCGGCCGGGAACATCTTCACGTCTTCGACCAGGACCCACCCGACCACACCGGCAAGGAGGATCAACCCGCCGAGCACCGCCAGGGTGACCCGGACCTCTGATGCGAACGGGATGGCGGCGAGGCTGAGGAAGAGCGCGCCCGCGCAGATGACGAACGGCCACTTGCTGGGCGGCGGCATGTGGATCCCAAGCTCATGGGCCTTGGCGTCGAAATCGACGACATATTCCACGTGCTGCGGTATCTCCATGTCGTAGCGCGAGGCGGCGGCTCGCGCCGGATCGGCATCGCGCCACACCTTGAACGCCGCCGAGGCGACATAGCTCGACGGCCAGAGCTTGTAGCCGCAGTTGCGGCAGAGGTCGAGAAACCTGGGCGTGCGCAACCCGCAGCGCGGGCAGTCGACGGCAAGGGAAGGGTTGGAGATGTCGACGTATCGGGGCTCCCTGGATGCCGCCACGTTAGTTCCGGATTCTATCAGCGCGTGGGAAACAGTCCGGGAGTTGCTCCTCCCGCCGCCGATATACTGGGCGCCGTGAAGGCGGGGTCACTCACCAGGCTGTGGCCACTGGCCATTCTGCCCGCGGTCCTCCTGCTCAGCTCCTGCGAGGCGCCTGGCGGAATCTCGCCCATTTTCCCGACCCCCGTGTCGCCCAACGGCCAGGACATCTTCGACACGTATATCGGGATCTCCATCCCGGCGATCATCGTCTTCATCGGCGTCGAGCTGGCCCTGCTGTGGGTGGTCATCAGATACCGCCGGTCCAGGCAGCCCGCCGGTTACGTGCCGCCCCAGATCCACGGCAACTTCAAGCTCGAGGTGGTGTGGACCGCGGTTCCGCTGGTGGTGGTGCTGGCGATCGCCCTTTACAGCTTTAACGAGCTGCAGAAGGACTTCCAGCCCATCAGCAACTACGACTTCGAGGTCGTCGTCTCCGGCCACCAGTTCGGCTGGAACTATACGTATCCCCAGGCCGGCGGCTTCACCATCCACCAGGAGGGAACCCTGGCCGGCGACGTGACGCCGTTCGTGGTCCCGGTGAACACGCTGATCCGCCTGCGCATGCAGGGCACCGACGTGATCCACTCGTGGTGGGTCCCCGCGATCTCGGGCAAGACCGATGCGGTGCCGGGCTATGACAACTTCACCTGGTTGAAGATCGATCGCGTCGGCGCCTGGCGCGGCGAATGCGCGGAGCTCTGCGGCGTCGGCCACAGCACCATGCAGATCATCGTGCAGTCGATGACCCAATCCGATTTCGACGCCTGGGTCCAACAGCAGGCGGCGACGCAGCACGCGGCGCGAAGCACCTCGACGAGCGCGAGTTAGGATGGACATCTAATGGCGGCCACCCAGGTCCTGCCCCGCCCGAAGGCCTACGACGACACCTTCTGGAAGCCGATCACCCTGTGGCTGACGACCACCGATCACAAGCTGATCGGGATCATGTACATGGTCACCGGGCTGCTGAGCTTCGTGATCGGCGGCATCTTCGCCTTGATCATCCGGTTGCAGCTATCGCAGCCAAACCTGTCCGTGGTCGATCACGAGACCTACAACCAGCTCATCTCCGCGCACGGCGTCACGATGATTTTCTTCTTCGTCACCATCTTCCTGACCGGGATCGCCAACTACATGGTCCCGATCATGATCGGCGCGCGCGACATGGCCTTCCCGCGCGTCAACCTGCTCGGGTTCTGGCTGGTCCCGGTCTCGATCTTCCTTTACTACGGAGGCTTTTTCACAGGTGGTGCGCTGGACGCAGGCTGGACCGGCTACGCGCCCCTTACGGAGAAGGCATACCAGGGGCATAGCCTCGGGGTCGACTTCTGGGCGCTGAGCATCATCGTCTGGGCGATCTCCGGGATCATGGCCTCGACCAACTTCCTGACCACGATCGTCGCCTTGCGCGCGCCGGGCATGAAGCTGACCCGCTTGCCTCTGTTCGTGTGGGCGCAGATCTCGACTTCGATCCTGCTTCTCGTAGTCGGCGCGCCGCTTGCGGCCGCGATGATCCTGGTCGAGTTCGATCGCCAGCTCGGAACGCAGTTCTTCACGACTCAGGGACGGCCCGTGCTGTATCAGCACCTGTTCTGGTTCTTCGGCCACCCCGAGGTATACATCATGATCCTGCCCGGATTCGGCATGATCTCAGAGGTCATCCCGGTCTTCGCGCGCAAGCAGATCTTCGGCTACACGACCATGGTCGCTGCGCTGTTCGGCATCGTCTTTCTGTCCATGACGGTGTGGGCCCACCACATGTTCACGGTCGGCATGAACACCTGGGTTGAGGGCTTTTTCATGCTCATGACGATGCTGATCGCGGTCCCGACCGGCATCAAATTCTTCAACTGGATAGCCACCACATGGTGGGGTTCGGTCGAGTTCACCGTGCCGATGAAGTTCGCGTGGGGATTCCTGGCCACGTTCCTAATCGGCGGGATCACGGGCGTCTATCTGGCTTCGGTGCCGGTCGACACCCAGCTCCACCAGTCGTACTACGTGGTCGCCCACCTCCACTACGTGCTGTTCGGAGGCAGTGTGTTCACGATCTTCGCTGGGATTTATTACTGGTTCCCCAAGATCACCGGACGCCTCCTGAATCGCACCCTTGGCGAGTGGAACTTCTGGACGCTCTTCATCGGCTTCAACGGGACGTTTTTGATCATGCATACGCTCGGGTTGGAGGGGATGCCACGCCGCATCGCGACCTACGCCAACCCCGCGTGGGCCACGACCAACATGATCATCACGGTGTCGTCCTTCCTGATTGCATTCTCGGTCCTGCTCTTCTTCATCAACGTCATCCGCAGCTGGAACGGCGGGGAGATCGCGGGCGACGATCCATGGCACGGCAACACCCTCGAGTGGGCGACGACATCGCCGCCGCCACCGTACAACTTCGAGAAGGTTCCGCCCGTGCACAGCTTCATGCCGCTGAGAGACCTGCGTGAGTCAGGCCAGCTGCCGGCCAAACCCGAACCTGCGCCGGCACCGGCGTAAGTCCGTTGATATTTCTCGCCGGTGAATGGGTCCCGGCCTGGCTCGCGATGACCATCACATTCGCTGTCGCGCTGCTTGGCGTGGCCGGGTTGGGGTGGTGGGTGCTGCGTGGTGATGCGCTCAATCGGGCGTCCGAAGAGGTCGAAGAAGCCGAACCCCACGACGCTACTCACTGAGCTGGGTACCCTAAAGATCTGAACCTGATCGACCTCGTGATCGTGGCCGCCGTGGTGGTCGGCCTGGTGAACGGCTACCGTCGAGGCTTCTGGCTGTCCTCGGCTCAATACGTCGGCCTGGTGGTCGGCGTGGTGCTCGGCGCCGCGGCCGCCGGGCCACTGCTCGACTACATCGGCATCCACAACCCGGTCGCGCGCCCACTCGGCGCCGTGCTGGTCCTCGTCATCGGCGGGAGCCTGGGCTCGAGCATCGGCTTCGCCGCCGGCGAGCCGATCCGCCGGAACATCCTCCGCAAGGGAGTCCACACCATGCCCGATTCGATTGGGGGCGCTGCGCTTTCGACGGTCGCGGTCCTGGCCATGTGCTGGTTTTTGGGAGTGAGCTTTTCTCGCGGTCCCAGCCAGGAGATCGCGCAGGAGATCCAGCGCTCGACGGTTCTGCGCACGCTCGACTCGGTCGCCCCTCGGACACCGGCGTTCCTCGCGCGCGTCGAGGGCATCCTGTCCGGGGTCACATTCCCGCCCGTGTTCGCCGGCCTCGAGCCATCGTTGCCCGCCCCCCTCCCCATCCCGACTTCAGTGGACACCCC
>CATPBF010000185.1 GCA_955652585.1 Candidatus Dormiibacterota bacterium
ACCACACCTCGTGCATGTGTCGACGGCATATGTGGGCGGGATGCTCCGCGGCCTCGTGCGCGAAGAGCCGCCCCTCGACCCCGGTCTCAACTGGCGTCACGAGGCGGCCGTGCTCACCACCCTTCGCGGGCCGGTCGAGGAGGAGTCGAGGCGGCCCGAGATTCTGAAGCGCCTGCGCCGCGAGGCGCAGTCACGCATGGGCCCGGCCGGCACGCCTGCGGTGGCGCGGGCGACCGAGCGCCTGCGCGAGAAATGGGTCAAGGACCGCTTGATCGAACGCGGGCGGGTGCACGCGAATTCGATGGGCTTTGCCGACATCTACTCGTTCACCAAGGCTATGGCTGAGCACGCGGTCGTCGAACTCCACGGCGACATCCCGCTTTCGATCGTGAGGCCGTCGATCATCGAAAGCGCGCTCGCAGAGCCATTTCCAGGCTGGCTCGAGGGTTTCCGGATGGCTGAGCCGCTGATCCTCGCGTTCGGTCGCGGCATCCTGCGCGACTTCTCTGGCCTTCCCGATTCCTTGCTCGACATCATCCCGGCGGACTTCGTCGTCAACACCGTGCTCGCGGTCGCGGCCAGCCCTCCGCCGGATTCGAAGCCGCGCGTCTATCACGCGGCCTCAGGGAGCCGGAACCCGCTGCGCTTCCGCCAGATGACCGAGGAGGCCACGCGCTACTTCACTGAGCATCCGCTGCGCGACCGGTACGGGCAGGCGATCGGCACGCCGACCTGGACCTACCCGACACGCGGTGAGCTTGCGGCCAAGGGCGAGGCGGCGCTGAAGTTCGTCAGCGCCGCCCAATGGGCGGTCGAGCGGTTGCCGCTGGGGGCCAGCGTCGCGGACCTGTCGGACGATCTCAACGGCGAGCGCGAACGCCTGGAGCGCGGCCTCAACCTGATTCAGCTGTATGGCGTCTACACGGAGGTCGACTGCATCTTCGACACGCGCAACCTGATGTCCGTTTGGGAGCGCGTGCCGGCGGCCGAGCGCAAGACGTTTCCTTTCGACGCCTCCCTTTACAACTGGGAGCACTACTTCCAGGACGTTCATTTCCCAACTGTCGTGCGCATGTCCCGCGTGGAGACCGTCGCGCGCAAGGGTCGCCAGCCGAGCGGCAGCACGGCGCCCAAGCCAGAGGCGAATTCCTTGCGCTCCGCGATCGAGAAGCGAACCGGCCGAGCCGACGTCCTGGCCGTCTTCGACGTCGACGGGACACTGGTCGAGACCAACGTCGTCGAGTACTTCCTCTGGATGCGCCTGCGGGCGCAGCCAGTGGACGAGTGGCCGGCCTTCATGGCACAGATGGCCCGTGAGGCGCCGCGCTGGCTGTACCTCGAGCGGCGGTCGCGAGCGGAGTTCCAGCGTAGCTTCTACCGCGAGTACGACGGGCTCGACTACGAGGTCATGAAGCGGCTCGGGCGCGAAGCGCTCAACGCGGTGACGTTGCGCCGTATCTATCCGGAGGGCATGCGCCGGATCCGAGAGCACAAGCGCGCCGGCCACCGGGTGCTGCTTCTGACCGGGGCGCTCGACGTGGTCGTCGAGCCGCTTGCGGAGCTGCTGGAGGTGGAGGTCGACTGCGCGCACCTCCTGGTGAAGGACGGCCGCTTGACAGGAGACCTGGACGCGCCCCCGCCGGCCGGCGAGGCGCGCGGAGTCCTGCTCGAGGAATACGCCTCTCGCAACGGGCTGGTCCTGGCGGAAAGCTTCGCGTACGCGGACTCGTTGTCGGACCTGCCGATGCTGGAGCTGGTCGGAACGCCCGTGGCGGTGAACCCCGACGCGCGCCTGTCGCAGGTCGCCGGGCAGCGCGGCTGGCGCGTGGAGCGGTGGCGGATGGCGCCGGGCAACTGGCGCCTGCCGATGCCCGACCCGCGCTCGCCCGAGTACAAGGAGGCGGTAAGACGCTAGCTCTCACCTACGAGAGATCGATTCCCTCGTACGCCATCGTCAAGGCGGCCGGCGGACGGCCGGAGGTTGCCACCAGCGCTCTGTCCATGCTGCACCTCGGTGATGTGCCCGAACCCGAGCTGCCGGCTCGAGACTGGGTGCGAGTGTCGCCCACGCTGTCTGGGATTTGCGGCTCGGACCTCTCCGCGATCGGTGGCCACGCGTCGCTGTATCTCGACCCGCTGACCAGCTATCCCTTCGTTCCAGGTCACGAGGTGGTGGGCACGCTTGGCGACGGCTCGCGAGTCGTGATCGAACCGGCCCTGGGCTGCAAGGTGCGCGGGGTCGAACCTCCGTGCCCGCGCTGCGCCGAAGGCCGGCCCGGCCTCTGCTACAACGTCACCGAAGGACCGATCGAGGTCGGCCTCCAGACCGGTTACTGCGCGGACACCGGCGGAGGTTGGGGCGAGACGCTCGTCGCGCACCCGAGTCAGCTGCATGCCGTGCCGCCAGCGCTGTCCGATGAGGCCGCGGTGCTCATCGAGCCTTTCGCCTGCTGCATCCATGCCGCGTTCCGCGGCGGCGCCACCAAGGACGACATCGTCGTCGTGCTCGGGGCGGGCACCATCGGCCTGCTGACCGTGGCCGCGATCCGTTTGTTCACGCCGCCGAAGCGTTTGATCGCGGTCGCCAAGCATCCGACCCAGCGCGAGCTCGCGACCAAGCTCGGCGCCGACCAGGTGATCAATCCCGGCGACGTCTTTCAACGCATCCGTTTCGCCACGGGCGCGCGCCGGCTCGATGGCTTCGACCGCTCACTACTGCTCGGCGGCGCGGATGTGACGTTCGAGTGCGTGGGCCATGCCGGCAGCCTCAACGACGCCGTCCGCTTCACGCGCGAAGGAGGCACGTTGGTCGCGGTCGGGATGCCGGGCGAGGAGAAGGTCGACTGGGCGGCGATCTGGCAGCGGGAGCTGACAGTCATGGGCGCCTATGCCTACGGCACTGAGCCGAAGCGCAAGGGCAAGCCCACGTTCCAGCTTGCGCTCGACGCGGCACCGGAGCTGCACCTGGAAGAGTTGACCGGTCCGCTGTTCGGCCTGGGCGAGTATCGCGATGCGATCGCTTACGCAATGAGCGCGGGCCGCCTGGGCGCGGTGAAGGTCGCGTTCGACCTGCGAGGATTGAAGATCTAGTGCCGCGTCCAGGAGCAGTTATCGAGGTCGACCGCAACACTCCGCCAGTGCTGTTCCATTTCGGAGAGGGTGTAAGGCTCGAGAAGCTGCCGCTCGGCGCCCGCATCGTTTATCCGCCCGATCCTCTCGAGCCCATCACCAACCCCGAGCGCGTCATCAAGCGGGCGCTGGCCAAGCCTCTCGATGACGATCCGCTCAAGTCGCTGCTTCGGAAGGGAATGAAGCTCACGATTGCGTTCGACGATCTCTCGTTGCCGCTCCCGCCGATGGCCGCGCCGGACGTACGCCAGCTGGTCATGGAAGAGGTGATCGACATGGCCGCGGAGGCGGGCGTGGAGGACATCCACCTCATCGCCGCGCTCGGTCTGCATCGGCGGATGACAGCCGACGAGATTCGACACATCGTCGGCGAGCGCATCTTCAGCACCTTCTGGCCCGACCGCCTCTACCAACACGACGGCGAGGATCCCGAGGCCAATGTCTACATCGGCAAGACGGCCGAGGGCGAGGAGGTAACGCTGCACAAGCGCGCGACGGAGTCGGATCTCGTCGTGTACGTGAACCTCACGCTCGTGCCGATGGACGGCGGCCATAAGTCGATGTCCACGGGGCTCGCGAGCTATCGGGGCATCCGCGCTCATCACAACGTCAAGACACTTCTGGCGTCACGCTCATACATGAACCCGCCTGACTCCGCCCTGAACCATTCCTGCGTACGCCAGGGCCAGCTCATCGAGGACACGGTGCGCGTGTTCCACATCGAGACCACCGTCAACAACCACGCCTTCCCGTCCATCGCCAACTTCATGCAGAAGCGCGAGACCGACTGGACCGCTCAAGACCAGGCGATGTTCCTGGGCATGAAGCAGCTCACCGACCTCGCGCCGACGGCGTTCAAGCGCAACGTCTTCCATGCCATGCGCGCGCCATACGGCTTGACCGGCGTGAACGCGGGTCAGGTCGACGCGGTCCACGAGAAGACGCTGGAGGCGGTGCGCAACCAGATCGCGGTGCGCGTCGAAGGCCAGACCGACATCGTCACGATTGGCGTTCCGTACCTCGGGCCATACAACGTCAATGCGCCCATGAACCCGGTGCTGGTCGTGTGCATGGGGTTGGGCTACCTGTTCAATTTCTACCGGAACAAGCCAGTGTTGAGGAAGGGTGGAGTCGTCATCCTCACCCACCCCTGCCGGTATGAGTTCGACGCCGTCCAGCATCCAAGCTATATCGACTTCTACGACGAGGTCCTGGCCGACACGACAGCGCCGGCCGAGATCGAGGCCAAGTACGAGCTGCGGTTTGCCGAAGACCCATGGTTCCGGCAGCTCTACCGCAAGTCGCACGCGTACCACGGCGCCCACCCCTTTTATGCCTGGTACTGGGCGGCGCACGCGATGGAGCACGCGGGCGACATCATCATTGTCGGCGGCGACCGCGACGTCGTCCACCGCCTCGGCTTCAAGTGCGCGACCACGCTCGAGGACGCGTTCGAGATGGCAGAGCAGACAGTCGGCCGCCACCCGAGCGTGACGCACATGCGCATGCCGCCGATCCTGCTCGCGGACGTGGAGTAGAAGGCCGATGCCGTGGTACTCAGGCGACCGCGGGCCCATGCAGCTGGCGCGAGCCATAGGCGAAGTCGCGAGCGATGTCCAACGCGTACGCCGAGGCTGGCATTGGGACACGCCCCGCCCGCGTACATGGCCGGATCAGGGCGCGGTCGTGCCGCCGCCGCCAAGCGATCTTGGCTGGGCGCGCCAGGAACCGGTGCGCACGATTCGGTGGCTGATCCAGCACGGCCTCTTGCTCCCGTTCACCGAGGCGATGGCTCATCCAAAGGTGGAGGGCCGCGAGTGGGTAACGGAGCTTGAACGCCCAGTGATCTTCGCGGCCAACCATTCGAGCCACGCCGACACTTCACTCGTCTTGCATGCGCTTTCCGACCGCGCGCGCGACCGGACCGTCGTTGCTGCTGCGGCCGACTACTGGTACAAGCGACCCATGCTCGGCAATCTCGTCGGCCTGTTCCTGAACAC
>CATPBF010000186.1 GCA_955652585.1 Candidatus Dormiibacterota bacterium
AGCTGGACGTCGAGAACCTGGGCGGGGCCCTGGTCACGGTCGCGGTCATCGTTCAGCATGGGGACGACCTGTTCGCCGGCGAGCTGACCCTACCCGAGAAGGCGTCCGCGCGCCGGATCGTTCTGCCCCCTGTCTTGAAGGCCTGGCAGAAATCCGGCCAGCCGCGCTGCCTGCTGCTCGCCGGCCGCGACGTCAGCGGCCGCACCTGGGACTTCGTCGACGACACGAAGATCATCAAGGATCCCCGTCGGTGGCTCGCGGGTCAGCTGCGCGAGCTGCGCCTCCAGGGCGTGGTCGACTTTCCCGGGCTCGTCGGCGGGAAGCCTTAGCGATCCCCTCTCCCCTGCGGGGAGAGGGTTAGGGAGAGGGGCGTGAGTTGGTTCAGCCGCTACTCCAGGGTTGCGTGCAGCTTGAGCTCGACGTTGCCCTTGAGCGCTTGCGACACGGGGCAGCCGCTCTTTGCCTCCTCGGCAAGCTTCTCAAACTCGTCCTTGCTGATGCCGCTCACTCGCCCGCGCACGGTCAGCGTCGATGTCGTGATCCCAGTCCCAGGGACGAACTCGACCTCGGCTCGGGTGGTCAGCCGCTCCGCCTTGTGACCGGCTTTGGCAAGGCCGTTTGAGAAGGCCATGTTGTAGCAGGCCGCGTGGGCGGCCGCGATGAGCTCCTCTGGGCTTGTCTTGCCACGCTGGCGCTCAGCCCGGCTTGCCCACGAGACCGGCAGCTCACTGAATGCGCCGCTCTCGGGCTTGACGTGCCCGCTCCCGCTCATCAGGTCGCCTTCCCACGTCGCGTCAGCCCGACTTATCGCAGCCATTCCCAACCTCCGCTAAGCCCGCACTGGGGCGCCAGATGGAAAGAGGGCCAGTTTAGCTCCGCACGGCTGGATCGCTAGGTCTTGGGGTTGGCACGCCTCAAGCTGAGGCCGAGCATCGTCACGACGATGAGAGGCACGAGCCACCAAGCCGTGATGTGCGCCGAGTTGAGAAACCAGGTGAGGATGAGCCCGACCGCCACGGCGGCCGCCACCGTCCAGTCGTCGCCGATGATGAAGTGGTACCAGAAGCGCCCGAAGGCGACGACCCACGACCAGACTCGGCCCATACCTTATGTACCTGGGTTGAACCCGAGGACGCGCCGGCGCTCGATGGTGATGTAGGTCGCGGCGGTCAGCAGGTAGAGCGCGAGCAGGCCGAGGATGGCGCCGTCGCTGCCGGGCCACTCGACGCCAAGCCCCTCGAGCGACCAGAAAGTTCCAAACGTCGTGAGCAGGATCCCGACCACCAGCTGCAGCAGGCTGCGCGGGATACGCGACACGGGGCCGTGCAGCACGAGGCCGATCGCGCCGATGATCACAACCGCGCCGACTCCCCCAATCACCGCCGCACCGAGCTGATTGGCGTTGGCGCCGAACGAGACGACGATGAACGCGACCTCCAGCCCTTCGAGCACTACGCCCTTGAACGAGAGCACGAACGCGAGCCAGTCGAATCCCTCCCCGCTCCACTCGGGTGGCTCGTCTTCTGGGTGCAGGCGGATGCCGGCGAGGCCGTGGGCCGCGACCCGCATGACGCCCTTGCGGAACCACTGCAGGCCAAAGACGAGCAGGAGGGCCCCGACGATGAGCCGCAGTGGCCCGATGGGCACACGGCTGAGCGCCAGGCCGAGGGCGGCGACGACGACCGCGAGCACCCCGAAACCGGCGCCGACCCCGACCAGGGTTGAACGCCAGCCGCGCGTAGCACCGACGCCGAGCACGATGGTGACCATCTCGATGGCCTCGACCGCTGAGGCGAGGAACGTGGTGATCAGGACGACGGCCGGGCCGGTCACTGCTCGGATTGTCCGCGATCTAGATAGTCGTCGTACGCTGATCTTCGTCCATGCCCGCATGCAAGCATCTCGACCAGATCCATCCAGTCACCGCCAGCGCGGATGGCTGCGAGGACTGCCTGAAGATGGGAGGTCGCTGGGTGCATCTGAGGCTGTGCATGGCCTGCGGCCATGTCGGCTGCTGCGACAGCTCGCCGAACAAACACGCCACCGCCCATTTCCGTCGAGTGCACCACCCGATCATCAGATCGTTCGAGCCGGGCGAGGACTGGGGCTGGTGCTATGCGGACGAGGTCGACCTCGATCCCACCGACTGGCCCGTGCGAGGCTCCGTCGCCCACAGCGTCTGAGAGGAGATTGGCTGCATGTACCTGACGATCGGGGGCGACTAGCCGTCCGCGTCCTGGCATTCGTCACCCTCGCGCTCCTGATCGCGTTTCACGTCATGCGCATTGCCGCGACCGCATGCAATGGCTCCGCTTGCGACGTCTATATCCCGCTGTCTCTCCTGCTTCCGATCCTCGTCCTGATCGGGTCGGCGGTGACAGGGGTGACGGCCACCTCGGCGGCTCGCCGCGACAGAACCTGGATGATCGTGCTCGGCCTATGCACTGTGATTGGCGTCGTGGGACCGATCACTGCCCTCGCCGTCTCGCGCGACAGTCCGGACGCGTTCGTCGTCACCTCGACGATCCTCGTTGCAGTGGCGCCTGTGGGTGCGCTGGTCTACAGCTTCAGCCGGCGCGCGGAATGATTTAGCTGCCATGGAGGTGCGGTTCGACGGCCACTGCTTCGGCTGCGGCCCGCTCAACGAAGCGGGTCTGCAGCTCAAATTCACACCCGGCCCGGACGGATCGGTAGCCGAGTTCGTAGTCCCTGAGCGCTTCCAGAGCTGGTCGGGTATGGCCCATGGCGGCGTGACCGCACTGTTGCTGGACGAGGCGGTTGGCTGGGCGGCCTGGCATGCCGGCCATCCAGGAGTGACTGGCCGCCTGCAGGTGAACTATCGCCGACCGCTGAAATTGGGCGAATCGGTGCGGGTCGTTGGCAAGGTCGAGAATGTGCGGCGCTCGCTGGTCTACGCCTCGGCGTACGTCGAAAACCGTGACGATGGATCGCGAATCGCTGACGCGACGGCGACGCTGATGGAGGTGAAGACACAGGTGGACGCCGAGCTCGGTGGTGCGCACGGCCCGGCGCGCTGAGGGCTGGCGACCGTAGCCGTCTAGAATCACAAGCGCGTCGGGGGCTGGCGCAGTTTGGCAGCGCGCACGGTTCGGGACCGTGAGGCCCCGGGTTCAAATCCCGGGCCCCCGACCAAAATCCGAATACGATTCCGGCATCACAACCGGTGCAGGCAGGGCGCCGGATCACAGCGGGATCACAATTTCCAGAGGCGATGGTTGTCCTTCCCGACTCCACTGACGATTTGAGCTTGGCAGGCAAGCGAAAATGCGATGTGGGCACGGCAGGTGTCTGAACCCTCCCAGCTGGACTCAGTTGAACGCGCGATTGAGAAATTGCGATCCGCCGTTGCGACGATGCCGGACCTCGCCTACGACGGGCAAGGCTATTTCGTCCAATGGATCGACGACACGAGCCAAGTGTTCGGTCAAGCAGTCGGCGATCTGTCGATTGCGACGGCTGCAGGGCCAGGTGAGCACGGTGCAGGCAGCCTTGAATCGAGCTTGTGGCGGATGTATTCGGCCCTGGTTGGCGGAAGGTCACTTCGCAACTAAGCGCCGCACTCCCTGTCGCAGGTCGGCGGGCTACATGCGCTACTCGACCTCGATGTTCGGACGATCCGGGCAGATATTGAAGTTCCGCGCGGCGCACGGCTCTTGTACCCAATCCAGCTAAGGGAAGTTAGACTTGGCGCGGGAATCACTTGGAAGCCAAGGGCAGGCCAGCCGGGAGAGTTTCGAAGTACGCCATCGGCCTCGTCGTAGCAGGCGGAGTCCTCTGGGTGGTTGGTGCAGTCACGACGGTCATCCCACATCTGCGTTGTTTCTCCTGCGGTGCACTGTTTGGGACCAGTGGAGCTCGTGGGCTCGTCGGTTATCCAACCGAGGCGGCTAGAGACCTCGCCTGGGCGGATATCTTTGCGAGCCTGTTTATCGCAACTGGCGGAATACTTGCAATTGCTATCGCGCTCAATGCTTTCAGAAAAGGAGAAAGGTGGGCCTGGTACGCAATCCTGGTCTTTGTGATCGCAGGACTACTGAACACCGTCCTCGACCAGTTGGAGTGGGGAGGCTGGTTCACAATCGTCTTCTATGGTCTGTTTCCAACTCTGGGTCTGCTGCTCGCGACCAAGAGTTTTTTCCCCGGAAAACCAAAGGTCGCTCCGTCGTAGGAAACTCGTGTTATCCCGATAGGGAAGGCCCTCCGGCGGCAGAGTCGCCGTAGGCGGAACACGACCCAGGCTGCGAGCAGAGCGACCAATAGGGCTGTGGCCTGGGGCCAGGTGCTCGACCACCATGACTGGAAGCGCCCCAAACATCGTCTTCGGTCAGGAC
>CATPBF010000187.1 GCA_955652585.1 Candidatus Dormiibacterota bacterium
GCGGCGCGGCGGTGGCACGTTCGTGATCCTGCTCTGACGGTTCGATGCCATCGAGCCGCGCCAGTGTGTCGACCAACAGCTCGGCGCCCATACGCGCCAGCCGTGCAGTCAGTCCTGGCGCATCTTCCCGCAGGCCGATTTCGGTGCGCCGCATGGAGAGGATCGGTCCGTGGTCGAGCTGCTCATCCATCCTCATGATGGTGACGCCTGTCTCGCGGTCGCCCGCCAGGATCGCATGCGCGATCGGCGCCGCACCACGGTGTCGTGGCAGTAGCGAGGCGTGGACGTTGACCACTCCATGGGCAGGAATCGACAGTACGTCGGCGGGGACTATCTGCCCGTAGGCGACCACGACCATCACGTCCGGATTCAGCTCGCGCAGACGAGCGACCACAACCGGGTCGCGGACCTTCTCCGGCTGCAGAACCGGCAGCCCAACCTCCTGCGCGGCGACCTTGACCGGCGACGGAGTGATCTTTCCCCGATTGCCCGGCCGGTCCGGCTGCGTGATCACGAGCACGATCTCGTGGCCCGCCGCGTGCAGCGCCTGCAGCGAAGGCACGGCGAATGCGGCCGTGCCCGCGAAAACGATTCTCAGGAAGGTGGTGGCCTTAAACCGAAGCCGCCGCCACGGCCTCGAGGTCCTCGACCCGACGCAGCGTTTCGAGGCTGGTCAGTTGGTCGATGAACAGAACGCCGTCGAGGTGGTCTAGTTCGTGCTGGAAGGCGCGCGCCGTGAACCCGCTCGACTTGATGCGCACCTCTTTGCCGTGGCGGTTGCGCGCCTTAACCACGACGGTCTCGAAGCGCTTCACCTCGCCCACCCATCCGGGGTAGCTCAGGCACCCCTCGGGGCCGATCTGCTCGCCGGCGTGCTTGACGATCTCCGGATTCACGAGGCCCCAGATCTGGTTGTCGTCGCCCTTGACCACGCACACGCGCAGCGGCACGCCGATCTGGTTCGCGGCGAGACCTGCGCCGGGAGCATCGAGCATGGTTTCGGTGAGGTCGTCGATTAGGCGTTGGATAGACGTGTCGACGCGCGACACCTTCTTTGCCTTTTCGCGAAGCACCGGTTGCTCGAACGTCAGGATTGGTCGGATGGCCACGAGATCGATTTTACCCGGCCACCCTCGGACCCAATCGGTTCTTAGCTGAGGGCCGGAGGCACGCGTGGGTAGTCGACCGAGCCCGACAGCGAATTTTCGACTGCGGCCATCACGGCCAAGATGAGGTCTTCGCGATTGGGCCTGGCGGCGACCTGGACGCCGACCGGCAGGCCGGCACTGCCCTGATCGACTCGCCGTGCCGCCCGGTCCATCATGTCTCCCCCGCGCGGCCGGCGGTCCATCTCGACTGGCCGCACCCTCGTCACCGGGACCACTCCGGCCGGCCAACCCAAGAGGTTGTAGAGCGCTGTGTAGCTCACGCTGGCCGGCCCGAGGTCCGCGCTGGCGCCGTGCGTCAGTGCGGGTAGCGCGTTGGGTGGGCAGAGCAGAACATCCACGCCGGCGGCCCTGACCGCGGCCTCGAAGCGGACTCGGTACGCGTCGCGCCGCGCGACCAGGGCCAGCGTCTCCTCCGCACTCCGCACGCCCGTGGTCCTGATCAAGTGCGACAGGCGTCTCTGGCCCGCGACGATCAGTCCCGCGCCGAGGACGGGCCGCAACCAGGCTGACATGGTCGCGAGCTGCATCAGCTGTGCGACGCGCGAGTCTTTCTGCTCGCCCGCAAGCAAGGTCACGTACGCCGCTCCGCCGTCGGCTGTGAACAGTCCATAGAAGATGTCGAGCGCTTCCAACACGGCCGGCGGCTCGAACCGCACGACACGCGCGCCGGCCGCTTCGAGGAGGGTGGCCGCCTGCAGTACGGCGCGCCGAACGGCGGCGGATGCCGTCATGAAGCCGTCGTCGTCATACGTGCCGATGACGAGGCCATTGAGCGTCGAATCGGGAATGGGCGCTCCGAGAACGTCCATCGCCAGCTTGAGGTCGGCCACACTCCGGGCGATCGGCCCAGCCGAATCGGGCACGGCGGAAACATGACCGAAGAGGAACTGGTCCGCGGTGCCGGCGAGGCTGAGGCGACCGGGGGTTGCGCGCAGGCCGCACAGTCCGCAGAAATGCGCGGGCACCCTCACGCTGCCGCCGATGTCCGTCCCGAGGCCGAGCGGCGATGCCCTGGCCGCCACCAACGCCGCCTCGCCGCCGCTGCTCCCGCCCGGGGTGCGCGCGAGATCCCACGGATTGTTGGTGCGCCCGAAGAGCGGATTGTCCGACTCGACGTACAGCTCGAGCTGGGCCAGATTGCTCTTCGCCGTGATGATCGCGCCCGCGGCGCGCAGCCGGCTGACCAGCTCCGCATCGTCGCCCTTGAGATTCCCGGCGCGGCCGATGAGCCCGGCGGTGGTCGCGGTCCCCACGACGTCGAAGCACTCCTTGACCGTCACCGGCACGCCGTAGAGCTTCTGGCCGTCGCGTGGCTTGCCCTGGTCGGCGGCCTTCGCAGCCGCCACCGCCTGGTCGCCAAGCGACACCGCCACCGCATTGATCTTCGCTTCGACCTCGCTCTGCCGCTCGAGGTGCGCCGACACAACCTCGCTCGACGAGAAGCGGCGGGCGGCAATGCCTGTGGCCAGGTCGCCGGCGCCCATCGCCGTGAGCTCGGATCCCGTCCCCACCGCCGGTAGCTTATCGGCTAGATCGCTAGGTCACGGGGTCGACGTCGAAGCTCCAGCCACGCCGCGGGGCCAGATGCCGCGCCCGCTCGAGCCCGAGACCCTTGAGCGTCACCTGCCAGCGGTACTCGCCCCGCAACCGGTGCATGAACGCGGGTGAGGGGCCCATGACGCGGATTCCCTCCACGCCATCCTTCAACAGGCCCGCCGCGATCGACTCCGCCGCCTCGCGAGCGGAGGCGGCAGCGCGAGCGTCGTCGGTGTCCGAACGTGTCAGCACCGCCAGGTCGGCAAACGGCGGGAACGTGAACGCTTTTCGCGACGGCAGCTCGGCCGCGTAGAAACCCTCGTAATCGCCCACCGCCGCGCAGCGCAGGCTGTAGTGCTCCGGATTGCTCGTCTGCACGACCACCGAGGATGGCCGGCCGTCGCGGCCGGCACGTCCCGCGACCTGCACGACCAGGGAGAAGGTGTTCTCCGCCGACCGATAGTCGGGGAAGTGCAGGGGTAGATCGGCGTCGACGACGCCCACGCAGGTCACGGCCGGGAGGTCGAGACCGCGCGCAACCAGCTGCGTGCCGACCAGGATGTCAGCGCGACGCTCGGAGAACGCCTCCCAGATCTGGAAGTAAGCATCGGGCCCGCGGGCGACGTCGCTGTCGAGGCGAAGAACGCGAGCACTCGGCCAGATCCGCTTGACCATGCTCTCCAGGCGCTGCGTGCCCATCCCTAAAGCCCGGATGTTGCGGCTGCCGCAGTGGTCGCACGTTGCCGGCATCGCCCGCGAGTAACCGCAGTAGTGGCAGACCAGGCCGTCGAACTGGTTCTGTGCGCCCTGCGCGCGCCCGGCCGCATGCTGGACAAGAGATACCGAGCAGCCGAGGCACTGCACCGATTTTCCGCAGTCGCGACACATGACGTAGGTCGACATCCCGCGACGGTTCAGGTACAGGATCACCTGCTCCTCGTTCTGGAGCGTGCGTTCGACCACCTCGAGCAGGCGCTTCGAAAGCGGCTGCCGGTTGCCGGCGGCGAACTCGTCGCGCATGTCGACCAGCTCCACCTCGGCATCCTGGCCGCGCACCCGGTGTGTCAGCGTCGCCAGCGCAAGGTCGCCCCGCTGCGCGTCGTGGTACGCAACGACGCTCGGGGTCGCCGAGCCGGCGACCAGCCGCGCCCCGCTGACCGCGGCCAGCCGGCGCGCGACCCAACCCGTCTCGTACCGCGGCGTGCGGTCCTGCTTGTAGGCCGCCGATCCCTCTTCGTCCAGGCAGACCAGGCCGAGTCGCGGGATGGGCGCGAATACCGCCGACCGGCTGCCGAGGACCACGTCGGCCTGGCCCCGGCGCACCCGCCACCATTGCTGCGCACGCTCGAGCTCGGTGAGCTGGCTGTGCAGGATCGCGATCGGCGCGCGCAATCGACTCCGCACGCGCTCGACGAGTTGGGGTGTCAATGAGATCTCCGGCACCAGCAGCAGCACGCGCAGCTGATGTGCCAGTGCTGCTTCCGCCGCGCTCAGATAGACCTCGGTCTTGCCGCTTGCGATGACCCCATGCAGCAGCGTGAGCTGGTTGGCCGATATCACCTCCAGGGCGGCCTGCTGCTCAGCCGTGAGGATCGGCTTCTGCGGCTCCGCGTGGGCCGCGGTTGCGAACTCCAGCAGGCGGCTGTGGCGCCGCTGTCGCGTGGACGCGCCCTCGCCGGTCGAGCCCTTGGACCTCACCCGCGGCGGGAGCATCGCGCGCAGGCACTCGATCAGCGGCACCCAGTAGTGGTCGGCGACCATACGCGCCAAAGCGACCTGGTGCGGCAGGAGCAGCGGCTCGGCGCCGGCGCCCACGATCGGCTTCACTTCCACGTCCGGTTGCTCGGTGCCCATCGAAACGACGTAGCCGAAGGTGGTGCGGCGCCCGAACGGAACCGTGACGCGATGTCCGGGCACCACGTCCACGCCTTCCGGGACCGAATAGGAGTAGGTCTCGCGATCCAGGGCGCGGGCCGCCTCGACCGCTACTTCGGCGTACAGCAACGGCTTACTTGAGACGAGGTTTGATGAGGTCCAGGATGCGGTCGGCCATCGCGCGCTTGGTCATTCGCGGCAGCTCCTCGCGAGACCCGTCCACGAACAGCATCATGCCCTCGTTGTAATCGCTGCCGAAGCCGATGTCCTTGCGCGAGATGTCGTTGGCCACGATCGCCTGCAGCCCTTTCTTCTGCATCTTCTCCAGGGCCTTGGCGGCGAGGTCTGATCCCTCAGCCGCAAAGCCGACCCTGAACACCCCCTGTCCTTCCTTCTCCTTGCCGAGCGCAGCCACCAGGTCGGGAATCTGCTCGAGCTCGAGCGTGAGCCGAGACGTTTCTTCGCGCCGAAGC
>CATPBF010000188.1 GCA_955652585.1 Candidatus Dormiibacterota bacterium
CCAAAGTCGCCGTGGCGACCGGCCCAGGTTCGTTCACGGGCTTGCGCGTGGGCGTCTCATTCGGGCTCGGACTCGCCATGGGACTGCGAATTCCCATCGTTCCGCTGCGAACCCTCGAGCTCCAGGCCGCCCGCAGCGACACCCCGGTAACGGCCATCTCAGAGGCTGGGCGGGGAAGGCTCTATTACCTCGAACCCGGCGCCCACCCCGCGCTTGGAGAGCCGAATGAGATCCCGCGAACACACAGACTCGTCGGGTTCGTCTCGGCGGTGACGGACTCCGCGCTAACCGACGCGGGGCACGTCTTCGCACCCGAGGAGGAGCTGAGGTCGTTCGGCGGCGCCGCGGCGCGATTGTTGGAATCGGCTTCGGAAGTGGCCTATGGTAGTCTCAAACTCGAGTACATGCAGTCCATTTCTGTTCGCCCCCAGTGATGGTTCAGATTCGCCACCAGCTGGCGCTGGAGCTCATGCGCGAGGCGGACATCGCGACGGTGCAGGAGATCGAACGAGAGATCTTCGCGACGCCGTGGCCGCGCAACGCTTACTTCCGCGAGCTCGCGTCGCGGTCGAGCGCGCACTACGTCGTGCTGCGCCAGGAGGGTTTGGTAAAGCCCGCCGGATACCAGGGATCAGAGCTAGACCCGACCATCGTCGGCTACGGCGGGATGTGGCGCATGTACGACGAGGCGCACGTGACCACCATCGGAGTCCGCCGCGAACTTCATCACCAAGGCCTGGGCCGCATCCTGTTCGCTGGTCTCGTCCAGGCGGCCTACGACATGGGCGCCAAGTGGGTGACGCTCGAGGTGCGCACGTCCAACGAGAACGCGATGCGCATGTACGAGGCCTTCAGCTTCAAGGTGATCGGCCGGCGCAAGGGCTACTACACCGACAACGGCGAGGACGCGATCGTGATGTGGTCCGACTCTATCCACTCGCCCCGATTCCGCCGCGCTTACGAGGTCAACCTGGAGCGCATCGACTCCGAAGTCCGCGGCCTGCGCCGCGACCTCCTGACTAAGGAAGGGTCATAGGCCCCCTCTCCCCGCAGGGGAGAGGGCAAGGGAGCAGCTAATTCCCTCTCCCAACGGGGAGAGGGTTAGGGAGTGGGGCGTGAACACGCAACTAACGCTCGGCATCGAAACGTCGTGTGACGAAACTTCGGTCGCCCTGGTCGAGGACGGCCGGCGCGTCGTTTCGAACGTCATCCACTCGCAGGTGGACCTGCACAAGGACTTCGGAGGCGTCGTCCCCGAGCTGGCCGCGCGCGACCACCTCGAGCGCTTGCCCCAGCTACTCGACCTCGCCTTCGAGAAGGCGGGAGCGGGCCCGGAGGACGTCGGTCTCATCGCCGTCACGCGCGGCCCGGGCCTCGCCGGCTGCCTCCTGGTCGGCGTCGGCGTGGCCGAGGGCCTGAGCGCGTCGTGGTCGCGCCCGCTGACCGGGGTCAACCACCTGTGGGGCCACATCTACGCCGCCATGCTGACTCGACCCGACCTGGAACCGCCGCTGCTGGGCCTGGTGGTGAGCGGCGCGCACTCGGACCTCGTGCGCATGCCCGAACACGGGCGGTTTGAGGTCATCGGGCGCACCCGCGACGACGCTGCAGGCGAGGCCTTCGACAAGGCGGCCCGCATGCTCGGGCTCGGCTACCCCGGAGGGCCTGCGCTCGACCGCCTCGCCCGCACGGGTGACCCGCGGCGGCAGCCGTTGCCGAAGCCTTCGCTGCCTGGGCTCGAGTTCAGCTTCAGCGGGCTGAAGACGGCGCTGCTCTACCGCCTTCGCGATCTGGGCGACGCCGTCACGCCGCAGGACAAAGCCGACCTGGCGGCGGCTTTCGAACGCTCCGTGGTGGAGTCCCTGATGGAGAAGCTGGATGAGGCCCTGTCCAGGACGTCGGTGTCCGACGTCGTCGTGGCCGGCGGCGTGGCCGCCAACACCCTTTTGCGCCGGCGGACGATCGAGGTGGTGGCGGGTCGGGCGCGCCTGACGATGCCGACCCTCGAGCTCTGCACCGACAACGCCGCCATGATCGCCGCCGCAGGCTTCTTTGGCCCAGCCCGACAAACGGCCACGGTCGATCCCTCACTAGGATGGGACTGATGGGTGTCGAAGGCTGGGTGGAGGTCTACCGCGGCGAGCGATTGCAAGCCGACCTGGTCGCGGCGGTCCTGAACGCGAGCGGGATTCCGGCCGAGGTCTTTGGCGACAGCGCGTACTCGGCGGCCATGAACTTCACCGAGGCCCGGATCATGGTTCCGGACTCCCAGGCCAAGCAGGCCATCCAGCTCATCCGCAGCGGGGAAAGAAAAGCGCCCGAAGGGGTTTAGCGGCCTACTTCGGCTGGGTAGTAGACTTAGCAGTCGACCCCCCTGAGTGCTAAGCGCTCGGGCCTGGGGACTGCTAACTAGATCAAATTCAGCTGAGGAGGGTATTTGCACATGAATCTGAGACCGCTGGGCGACCGTGTTGTGGTCAAGCCGTCGGAGAAGGAAGAGAAGACCAAGAGCGGGATCGTGCTTCCGGACACCGCCAAGGAAAAGCCCCAGGAGGGCACCGTTCAGGCAGTGGGGACCGGAAGGATCCTGGACAACGGCACCAAGGTGCCGATGGAGCTCAAGGTCGGCGACAAGATTCTTTACGCCAAGTACGCCGGCAACGAATTCAAGGTCGACGAAATCGAGTACCTGATCGTGTCCGAGAAGGACGTGCTCGCGATCGTCGGAGCCAACGGCAAGACCAAGAAGTAACTAAGGCAAGAGGGAAAGGTATATATGGCAAAGATAGTCACATTCGACGTAGACGCAAGACAGGCCCTTAAGAAGGGCATCGACACCGTGGCCCAGGCCGTGCGGATCACGCTCGGTCCCAAGGGTCGCAACGTAGTCCTCGAGAAGAAGTTCGGCGCCCCGACCGTGACCAACGACGGCGTCACGATCGTGCGCGAGATCGAGCTCAAGGACCCCATGGAGAACACCGGCGCGCAGCTTCTGCGCGAGGTGGCGACGAAGACCAACGACGTGGCCGGTGACGGCACCACCACGGCGACCCTTCTCGCTCAGACCATGATCAGCGAAGGCTTCCGCAACGTCACCGCGGGCGCCAACCCGATGCAGCTTAAGATCGGCATCCAGAAGGCCGTTGAGGCCGTGGTCGACGAGATCAAGAAGCTCTCGGTCCCGGTCAAGGGCCACGAGGACGTCGCCCACGTGGCGGCGATCTCCAGCCAGGACGAGCAGATCGGCTCACTCATCGCCGACGCGATGGACAAGGTCGGCAAGGATGGTGTCATCACCGTCGAGGACAACCAGACCATGGCCACTGAGCTCGAGGTCGTCGAAGGTATGCAGTTCGACCGCGGCTACGTAGCCGCGTACATGGTCACCAACCCCGACCGGATGGAGGCAGTCCTCGAGGACCCCTACATCCTGATCACCGACCGTAAGATCTCGGCGATCCAGGACCTGCTCCCCGTTTTGGAGCGCGTGGTCCAGCAGGGCAAGCCGCTCCTCATCGTCGCCGAAGACGTCGAGGGCGAGGCGCTCGCGACTCTGATCGTCAACAAGCTGCGCGGAACGTTCACCGCGGTCGCCGTCAAGGCGCCCGGCTTCGGTGACCGCCGCAAGGCGATGCTCGAGGACATGGCGATCCTGACGGGTGGCCAGGTCATCAGCGAGGACCTCGGCCTCAAGCTCGACCAGACCAAGGTCGAGCAGCTGGGCAAGGCTCGCAGGGTGACCGTCAACAAGGACGACACCACCATCGTGGAGGGCGCCGGCAAGCCGGAGGCCATCCAGGCCCGGATCAAGTCGATCAAGGCCCAGGTCGAGGAGACCACGTCCGACTTCGACAAGGAGAAGCTGCAGGAGCGGCTCGCGAAGCTCGCCGGCGGCGTCGCCGTGATCAAGGTCGGAGCTGCTACCGAAGTGGAGCAGAAGGAGAAGAAGCACCGCATCGAGGACGCGCTCAGCGCGACCAAGGCCGCGGTGGAAGAGGGAATCGTCGCGGGCGGTGGCACCGTGCTGCTTAACGCGCAGAAGAAGCTCGACGGCGGGCTCGGCCTCAAGGACGACCAGGCGACCGGCGTCAACATCGTCCGCAGGGCGCTCGAGGAGCCGCTGAAGCAGATCGCTCAGAACGCCGGCAAGGAAGGCTCCGTCATCGTCGAGGAGGTCCGTAAGGGCAAGGCCGGTTTCGGCTACGACGCCCTGAACGACAAGTACGTAAACATGTTCGAGGCCGGCATCGTCGACCCGGCCAAGGTCACGCGCTCTGCGCTGCAGAACGCAGCGTCGATCGCCGCGATGGTGCTCACCACCGAGGCGATGGTCACCGAGGTTCCCGAGGAGAAGCGGGGCGGTGGCGGCATGCCAGGTGGCATGGGCGACATGATGTAAGAGGCAATCGCCTCCCCATACCACTGGGGCCCCCGCGCCGCAGGCGCGGGAGTGGTCGCAGCGCCGGGTGGGGATGCCCGCCTAAGTTCTGCGGTTGCTAGTCAGTTCGACCTAAAGGAGCCCCTCCTCGTGAGGGGCTCTTTCACTTCCCCGGTAGCGGGGAAGGTGGCCCCTCGCGCAGCGAGCGGCCGGATGGGGAGGTCCCACTTGGCTTAAAACGTGTAGCGGGCTCGCCGACCGGGATGATCCCGCGCAGGCCAACAATGCGCCGCCCCGCGAAGGTCACCGCAAATGGCAGCAGCAGCATGCCGGACGCCACGACCATCGACAGTGCGTCGGGCAGGTGTCGAGGATCCCGTAGTCCCAGGTACGTGAGGTAGCCGCCCCCTGCTGCAGTCAGCCCGACCACGAGCACCGCCGCGCCGATCACCCAAACCCGGTACTCGTGGTACAGGGCGGCCGCGCGGATGCTGGCGAGCCGGAGCAGCCACCAGGCGGCGAGCCCGTTGAGGACCAATCCGCTGAGCACCGCGCAGCCGGCGATGACAAGGCGGAAGGCGGTCAGATGGAGCATCACGAAAGCGGACGCATTGACGGCGAGGATGCCGACGGGCGTGATTACGCCCAGGGTCACCAGGACAGCCTCGCGCAACCGTCGGGACCTGAGCATCTGCTGAGAACGATAGCGTTCGCGAAGTTATCGGGCGGTCGGGCCCTCGATCGGCATGTCCATGACCCTCGAGATCTCTGCGATCTGATCTGTGCTCAGGAGTGTCGGATCGATGGTCAAGAGAATCGTGTAATTCGTGTCGTAGAACTGCACCGATCCCGATGTGTGGCGCGCCGCGGGCGTCCAGCCAAGCGAAGCTATCCTCGCCCGCGGCCACGTCGACTCTCGGAAGATGCCCCGATATTTGACCGAGTCGGCGTCGATCGTCAGCCGGAAGCGGCCCTTGGCGGCGAGATCAGACGCCGTGAACACGAGGAAGATGAAAGGGAGGATCCAGGCCCAGAAAAAGAAGGCGCGATTCATGTTCGGCTGGGGATTGAACCAGAGCTGGACCAGAAGTGCCGTGATCAGAAGGCCGAAGATGCCTGGACCGATAGAGAAAAACTTCAGCCAGGACCCGGTGTATCGAATGGTCAGCGGCATGCCCGGCTGATCGGGCACCGAGCGACGCTAGGCTAGTGGCCGCACCCGCAAGCTTGGGCTCCGCCGGCGTCGTCGCCGGTGTCGAACGAGTGGCCGCACGAGCACGAGTGCACCGCGTTCGGGTTATGGACCGTGAAGCCGGCCCCCATCAGGCTGTCGACGTAGTCGATCTCGCTACCCCGAATGTAAGGGGCGCTGAAGTCGTCGATCACGATCTGGACGCCGTCCTGGTCGATGGTGATGTCCTCGGCGCGGCGCATGTCGTCGAAAGCCATGCCGTACTGCATACCGGAGCAGCCCCCCCCGCTCACGAAGATGCGGAGCGCCAGCTGGGGGTTGCCTTCCTTGGCGAACAGCTCCTTGAGGCGTGTCTGGGCGTCGGGGGTGAGTGAGACGACAGCTTGTTCGATCACGTTTTCGATGTTACCACGGGCGCCTGTAGCAGCAATACCGCGTAAAGGGCCGAGGTTGCCGGCGCTCGCAGGCCCGCCGTGGCGGCATGCGGCTCAGGCCGGCCCCGCCACGAGCTTCACGACCTCGTTTCCATGAGACACGTAAATATTCCCCTGATCGTCGACTGCCGGCTTACTGGTGGCGATGAAGCCTTTTTGGGGCCCTTTCCACTGAGCCAGGTATTTACCGGTGGGCGAGAACTCCTGGACGCGGTTGTTGCGGACGTCCACGACGTACACGTTGTCTTTGCTGTCCAATGTAAGGCCCCACGGTTTATCGAACTGACCCGGCCCTGAGCCAGATGCTCCCCAGCGGGCGAGTCGCTCCCCAGCCGGCGAGAACTTTTCGATCCACTCGGCCCCGGTGTCAATAGGATGCGGCTCGGAGACGTAGACGTTCCCGCCCGAATCGAGACCGAGGTCGTAGCCAGTCTGGGTGCGCTCTCCGATACCGCTCCCAACCGTGTGCCATTGAATTAGAGGTTTGCCGGTGGAAGACAGCTTTTGGATCCGATGATTCCCCGCTTCGGCCACGAAGATGTTGCCCTGCTGGTCAATGGCGATGCCCACAGGACCATTGAACTGGCCAGGCCCGGATCCCAGCGAGCCCCACTGTGCCAACGGGGTGCCGGTTGGAGAGAACTTCTGGACGCGGTCGTTCTCTCCCTGCGATCCGTCGTAGGAAGGTGATCCAAACTCGGTGACGTATACGTTGCCCTGCGCGTCAAGCGCCAGTTTTTCGGGATAGGTCAGCTGGCCTGGGTCCGAACCGTACCCTCCCCATTTCCTTACGAGCGCTCCAGCGGTGCTGTACTCGTAGATAAGGGCATCGTCCATCTCGGTCAGATATAGGTTCCCTCGGCCATCGAGCACGATGCCGGCAATGCCGAATCCGCCGCCGCTGAGTGGGTCCAAGGAGCTGGATGAAGTCTTGACGCTCAAGATCACCTGCCAATGGCCCTGAGTCGCGGCATTACCCGCCGCGGGCGCCGCTGTGGAGCTACCACAAGACACCAGGCAGATGGACAAAAGAGCGCTCGTGAACGGGGCTAGACGTCTCTTCACAGGATCAATCGCGGAGGTACCAGTACGTTCCCGTGAGCAAGAACACACCCTATATCTGTCTGGCGGCCGCGTTTTGCCTCAAAGACAAGGTGCGCGATCAGCCGCGACCTAGTTTGAACCCCTTCTTGGCATCTTTTTTGCCCTCGGCGGTGGTCGAGCCGGCAATCAGCTGGGCGAGCGTTTCGGCGCCGCGCGCGATCGCGCTCTTGGGGTCGGTGAGGACCAGGATCTCGCCCTTGACGGCTGCCTCGTCCGGCTTGGTGCCGTCGAAGTCGATCTCGACCGCGAGCTCCTGCTTGAGCGTCCGGACCACGTCCTCTCGGCTCACCACCGACTTGGGGACCTTGTTGTTGAGCGCGAGGATGATGCGGCCGGGGACGATGTTGAGCACGTTGGTGAAGATGTTCAGCAGCTCGCCGACGTCCTTGAGGGACGAGAGCTCCGGGGTCACCAGCACGAGCACGCGCTGGGAGTGGTCGAGCACGCTGATAACGATGTCGGTGAAGGCGACGCCGAGGTCGAAGACGATGTACCGGAAGGCGTTGACGAGGATGCCCATCGCCCGGTTGACCAGGTCGACCGTGATGAGGTCGGCCTGTTCGGCCCTCAGCACGCCGGGCAGGAGCATCATCCCGCCGGGGTGGTGGAGGATTGCCCCCAGGACGGCTTCCTCGAAGTTGGCCGGCGGCACCTGGCTGGCTGCAGCGAGGCATCCCGTCGGGGTGAGATACGAGATCAGGGCGGCGTGGTTGTACGGGAGGGCGAGGTCGACGAGCAGAACCTCGCCCGGGAACCGCTTGCCCAGCGCGGCCGCGAGATTGACGGACATGGTCGTGCGTCCCGATCCGCCCTTGGGCGAGTAGACGGCCACCGTCGAGGCAGCCTGCTCGGGAGCGACCATCCGCGCGCGTGCAATCAGGTTCGGCAGCGTGTCCTTGCGCTGCTCGACGAGCTTGGTCAGCTCGATGATGGCGTCCGAGTCCGCGGGCAGCGTCTCGTAGAGGGTCTTGCGGTCGAGGGTGAGGAGCTTGCAGTCCTCGAGCGCCCGAACGCTGGCGGTCCTGGTTTCTTCAGAAATGAGCGCCATCTCGCCGAAGAAGTCGTCGGGGCCCATCAGGGCGATCGTGATCGTGTGCCCAGGAGACTCCTCGACATACACCTCGCAGCGCCCCGACTCGACGACGAACATGGTGTCGCCGGGGTCGCCCTGGTGGACGATCACAGAGCCCTTGGCGGCGGACGCCGGCGCCAGGCGCCGGGCGAGGGCGTGGAGGACGTTGTCCGGCAGGGTGAAGAAGATCGCCACGCGCTCGAGGATCTCAAAACGCTTCCTGAGCTCGTCGGGCGCTCCCCCGCCGAGTTGATGGGTGTCGCTCACGCCGGATGAATTATAGAAGTGGTGTTATCAGGCCCCTGCTTTAGCCTCCCGCGAGTTTGGCCTCGATCAGTCAGTTGGTAGACTTAGCCGCCGTCGGTCCCGTGGTGTAGCCTGGCCAAACACGCGGCCCTGTCAAGGCCGAGAACGCCGGTTCGAATCCGGTCGGGACCGCCATTTAGGCTCCCAAGCGCGCTGTGGAGAGGTGGCCGAGTCCGGTTGAAGGCGACGGTCTCGAAAACCGTTATGGGTCACTGGCCCATCGAGAGTTCAAATCTCTCCCTCTCCGCTCAACTCGCTTGTTGAGCCGTGCCGCCCCTGGGCCTTCGGCGATGTCGGCATCCCACAACGCGTCCTCACGAGCCTCCACTTCAGCCGGATCCGTGAAGTAGGGCTGATTCGGCCTAGTTAGCAAGAACGGGCCCAGGTACGAATTGACTAGTTCTGGTCAGGCCCGTTGATCCAAGTGTTGCCGGGCGAACTGTCTGCGGCCTCAAGCGGCTTCAAGACAAGGTTGGCGGCTGCAGGTCTCGTAACGACCGCGCGGGCGCTGCGTTGGGGATTATGGTGCCGGACATCAAGCATGTAGCTTCCGGATGGCTTGCCAAGCGAGACGCCGCCGCGCTGCTGGTGGCGACCTTCGCATTGGCTGCTTGCGCCGCCACAACTGGCGGGAGCCAAACGTCGACGGTGCAATCAGCTCGGACCGCGTCGTCCACGCGGCTCGTGGCCTGCCACATCGCCACCTCCACAGACGCCGAAACTGCGAATTGGGTGACCTATGTGAACCCTACATTTGGATACTGCTTGAGGCATCCTGCGGGTTGGTACCTGTACCCGAGCTCCGATGATGGTCAGAGCTTTTCCTCAGAAAACGCCGGCCCGATGGGGCTGACGCCGAGCGCGATCTGGTTTTACGTGCTGATCACGAACGCATCGCAATCGGATTGTCCGCGAACGAATACCCATGATTTCACCGACGGCGCCGCCTCGGGAGCCAGGTACATTGTTAGTCCGACCGCAACAACGATCGACGGCGCGTCGGGAGTTAGGTTCGACGGCGTCGCTGGGGTCGTGGTCAACGTGTGGCGTGGCCG
>CATPBF010000189.1 GCA_955652585.1 Candidatus Dormiibacterota bacterium
GTGCATATAGAGCGGATTGCCGACGGCGCGCGCGACCGGAGCGTGAAGGGCCCCGTATCCGATCCCGGTGAGCGCGAGGCTCAGGGCCGCAACCACAGTCCAGGCCAGCCGGCGCGCCGGGCGCGCGGGAGGCCGGGCGCTCGCGTACGACGGCTCGGGCACGCGGCGGCGACGTTCCAGCGGGCCGAGCCAGCGACGCAGCCACCTGAGGCGCCGCAGGCGCTGCACCGGATCGGTCACGCGCCCGGTTTTGGGCGTGCGGTACCACGGCCCCTCGTCCTTCTCCAGCAGTCCCTTCAAGGCAGCGTAGGCCTGGAACGGAACGAGCAGGAAGGACGTTGCCAGCGCTCCGACGACTCCGACGAAGTCCTTGGCGGGCGCGCCCTCCAGGAGAAGGCCCGCAAAGTTCATCAACGGCAAAGAGATCAGGTTGCTGAGAAGGAGAGACCAACCGAGGGTCGCCGTCCACTCTGGTATGTGGGCGTGAAGCCCGATCTCCGCGACCAGCCAGGCGGTGCTCCCAACGATGAACAGGAGAGCCTGCAGGTAGTAGGTGGAGTAAAAGAGGAAACCCACCTTCTCGACCAACCCGATGCGCCGCGAGCCAAGGATCGCCGTGAACGATCGGCGGACGTTGTACGTGTGCCCCTCGGCCCATCGCATGCGCTGGCGGGCGAGCCGCCCGAAAGTCGCTACGCACTCGGCGGGCGACTCCGCGTACGGCGTGTAGACGACCTTGTAGCCGCGCGCATACAGCCTCAGTGTCAGCTCCCAGTCTTCGGTCAGGCTGCGGCCCCAGCCCAGCTCGCGCAGGAGATTGGCGCGGATCATGAACGCGGTCCCGGCGACCATCTTCAGCGAGCCCATGAACTCCTGGAACGGACGCTCGACCATGTAGCTGCCCGCGTACTCGGCACGCACCGCCTCGGTGAGCCAGCTCTCGCTCTTGTTGAGGACGTGCCATTGGTAGCTCTGCACGGCGGCTACTTCGGGGCGCGGCTGCGGCGTGGCTTCCGGCTGATGGCCGTTGCCGTCGATCTTGAAAAAATGCGGCAAGTAGGTCTGGATCGAGTCGGGGAAGGGCACCACGTCCGCATCCCACACGATCACGAACTCGGCGCGGGGGTCGGTGTGCAGGAGGGCAATGCTGAGAGCGCCGCCCTTGAACCCATCGCGGTTCGTGCGATGAACCAACTTGAAGCCGGGTCGCCCCTTCCACGCCTCGAGGATCTGAGTGGTCTCGTCGGTCGAGTCGTCGACGACGATGACCTCGTAGTTTCCGTACTCCAGCGCGGCGCAGCCCTCGAGCAGCCGGCCAATGACGCGCTTTTCGTTGTAGGTCGCGATGTGGATGGACACGAACGGCTCATAGCCGAGGTTGAAGTGGCCATTGCCGTTCCCGTTGCCGTTCCCGTTGTGATAACCGTTGCCGTTCCGGCGGCGCAGGAATCGCATGAGGCCCTGAGGGTGGCCGTTGCCGTTTGCGTGCCCGTTGCCGTTGGCATGGCCGTTGCCGCGCGAAAGGAGCATCGACGAGATCAGCATCGCCACCGTGGCGAGGTAGTACTTGACCGAGTAGACGAAGAAGAGCGCGCCAAAACCAAGCGCGACCAGGGACATGGCGACGCCGAGCGTCTCCCCGCCCTGAAATCCGTGGCCGATGGCGACCACGGCTCCGCGCGCAAGGGCCGCGAACGGGAGGGCTGCGATGACCACCGCGGCGACGACGAACAAGCCGATGAAGAAGTCGAGGATGCGGGAGCGACCTGGGGCCGGCCTGGGAGGTGAGGTGGGGGGAGCCTGGGCAGTGTCCATCAGCGGCCCGCCCTGCAGCCCAAGAATGTGAGTGCGTGCTGTGTCATCTTGCTACATCTGCTATTGGGTGATCTCGGCACCGAACGGTAACACAAGGGCCCCCATTTCCAATACGAATCGCTCTTGATTACCTAGACTTTTGGGGCCGTGGACAGCGAATCGATCCTGCTTCACCAGGTCCACCCCGTGAAGCTCGCCTTCGACATCGGCGCTTCGGTCGTGTCGAATGCCCTGCTCTGGCAGCACCGGCTCGCAGCCGGCATCGTTTCCCGCTACCTGTTGCCGGTCCTGGGCTCAGCCCTGGTCCTCCGGTTTGCCGATGTGGAGAGCCTTCGGGATACCCCTCGTGGCCGGTACGTGCTCGAGCACATGCCGCCGGCGTCGACGGCGCTCCGGCTGGGGGGCGACACCCTCATGGCCGCGGGGGCGTGGCGCCGCAAGCCTTCCTGGGTGCTGGCGGGCGCCCTGATGGTCGCCGCCGGCTGGTCGCATGGTCTTTACTCGCGCCCCTCTCCCTAGCCCTCTCCCCTCGAAGGGAGAGGGGATTCTCACAGACCGATAGACTTAGAGGCGAATACACGCCGGGGGACCCGCGAAGTTGCGTCGCGGGACGTGCCACTCGCGAGTGGTAGGGAGTGAGATGACCGTCACCACCGAGGCGCTTGCCACCACCGATCTCGAATTCGCGCGCCAGCTGGGGCAGCAGCTGCGGGTCGACTCCATCCGCTGCAGCACCGCCGCCGGCTCGGGGCATCCGACGTCGTCGATGTCCGCGGCCGATCTCATCGCGGTCCTGGTGACCCGATATCTCCAATACGACTGGAACAAGCCGAAGGACCCCAACAACGACCACCTGATCTTCTCGAAGGGCCACGCCTCCCCGCTCGTTTACGCGATGTTCAAGGCGGTCGGCGCGATCACCGACACCGAGCTGATGACCTACCGCAAGTTCGGGTCACGCCTCCAGGGCCACCCGACGCCGGCGATCCCGTGGGTGGACGTCGCCACCGGCTCGCTGGGCCAGGGGCTGCCCATCTCGGTCGGCATCGCGTTGGCCGGGCAGAAGCTCGACAAGCTCCCCTACCACGTGTGGGTGCTTTGCGGAGACTCGGAGCTCGCCGAGGGCTCGATCTGGGAGGCGTTCGACAAGTCCGGCTTCTACCAGCTGGCCAATCTGACCGCCATCCTCGACATCAACCGGCTCGGCCAGCGCGGCGAGACGGAGTACGGCTGGACGCTCGACACCTACCGCCGCCGCGTGGAGGCGTTCGGCTGCTTCCCGATCGTCATCGACGGCCACGACGTCACCGCCATCGATCGCGCCTACGGAACCGCGCTGTCGGCGACGGGCAAGCCGACCGTCATCATCGCCAAGACCATCAAGGGCAAGGGCTTCTCGGAGATCGAGAACAAGGACGGCTGGCATGGGAAGGCGCTCCCGCCAGACATGGCCGAGCGGGCGATCAAAGAGCTCGGCGGGATCCGCCACCTCAAGGTCAAGACCGCCAAGCCCGAGTCGGGGTCGCCTGCGATCAAGCACACCGAGGTCATGGTCACGCTGCCCACCTATCAGAAGGAAGACAAGGTCGCCACCCGCAAGGCGTACGGCGACGCGCTGCTCGCGCTGGGGGCGATCCCGGACGTCATCGTGATGGATGCCGAGGTGTCCAACTCCACCCACGCGGACGAGTTCGCCAAGGCGTTCCCGGATCGGTTCTTCGAGATCTACATCGCCGAGCAGCAGCTCATATCGACCGCGGTCGGCATGAGCGTCCGCGGCTACCGGCCGTTTGCTTCGACCTTTGCCGCCTTCTTCGCGCGCGCCTACGACTTCATCCGGATGGCCGGCATCTCGGAGGCGAACATCAGGCTCGTGGGCTCGCACGCAGGCGTCGAGATCGGACAGGACGGCCCGTCGCAGATGGCGCTCGAAGACCTGGCGGCGATGCGCGCGATCCATACCTCGACGGTGCTGTACCCGAGCGATCCCAACCAGACCGCCAAGCTCACCCGGCTGATGGCTGATGAGAATGGCATCGTCTACATGCGCACCACGCGCGGCGCCTATCCCACCATCTACGGGCCGAACGAGACCTTCAAGATCGGTGGCTCCAAGGTCGTGCGCTCGAGCCCGAAGGACCGGGTCACCCTCATCGGCGCGGGAGTCACGCTGCACAACTGCCTCGCGGCGGCGGACACGCTCGCGCAGAAGAAGATCGCCGCCCGAGTGATCGACCTCTACTCGGTGAAGCCGGTGGACCTGAAGACTCTGCGCGAAGCGGCGCGCGCCACCAAGGGCAGGTTCGTCATCGTCGAAGACCATTACCCGGAGGGCGGGCTAGGCGCGGCGGTCCTCGAGGCGTTCGCAGCCGAAGACAGCCTGCATGTGGCCCACCTGGCCGTGAGGGGCCTGCCGACCTCGGGCAAACCCGAAGAGCTCATGAACGCGGCCGGGATCTCGGCCCGCCACATCGTGGCGGCCGCGACCAAGCTGCTGGCCGCCAAGTAGTACATGGCTACGGCGGTGCGCATCCCGGCGCCGGTCAAAGAGCTCAAGCGCCTCGGCCAGTCCCTGTGGCTCGACAACATCCGCCGCCAGCTGATCACCTCTGGCGAGCTGGCCCGCCTGCGAGACGAAGGCGTCAGCGGAGTCACGTCGAACCCGACCATCTTCGAGAAGGCGGTCAGCGGCTCCAACGACTACGACGAGGCCATGGTCCAGCTCGTGAGGACGGGTCACAAGCCGGAGCAGATTCTGTGGGAGCTGATGGTCGAGGACGTTTCAGCCGCGGCGGACGTCTTCCGTCCTGTCCACGACCGCACGAAAGGACACGACGGATACGTCAGCATCGAGGTCTCGCCGACGGTGGCGAACAGCACGCGGCGCACGATCGCCTACGCCGAGGACCTGCGCGCTCGGTGCCACAGGCCAAACGTGATGGTGAAGATCCCCGCCACCAAGGAAGGCATACCCGCCATCTATGACCAGATCGCCAAGGGCCACAACATCAACATCACGCTCATCTTCTCGGTCGACCGTTATGGCGAGGTGATCGAGGCCTACCTGTCTGGTCTGGAGAAATTGCACAAGCAGGGCGGGGACCTGCGCAAAGTCGCCAGCGTCGCCAGCTTTTTCGTCAGCCGGCTGGACACCAAGATCGACAAGATCCTGGCCCAGAAGATCGAGCTGAGCACAGATCCAGCGCAAAAGCGCGCGCTGGAGCGGCTGTATGGAAAGGCCGCGATCGCGAATTCCAAGCTGGCCTACGAACGGTTCCGCCATCAGTTCAGCGGTCCGCGTTGGGACAAGCTGAAGAAGGTAGGCGCGCAGCTGCAGCGCCCCCTTTGGGCGAGCACGTCGACCAAGGATCCACGCTATCCCGACACCTACTACGTCGAGGAGCTCATCGGTCCCGACACGGTCGACACGATCCCGCCGGCGACCCTGGCGGCGTTCCGGGAGCACGGCGAGGCGAGGCGAAGCATCGATGAGAACATCGAGCTGGCCAAGCGCCAGCTGAAGCAGCTCGCCGACATCGGCGTCGACCTCGACCAGGTCACCCGGGAGCTCGAGGTCGAGGGGGTCGAGTCGTTCACCAAATCGTTCGAGAGCCTCGTGGCGACCATCAAGAAAGAAAGCCAGAACATCAAGAGCGGCAAGGGCCCGCGGCAGTGGTACAGCCTCGGCGCCTTTCAGCCCAACGTGGATTCGCGGGTGGCGCAGCTTCAGAAGGCTGACGCGCCCCGACGTTTGTGGGCCAAGGACTCGACGCTCTGGACCTCGGACCCAGCCAAGCGCGAGGAGATCCGCGATCGCCTTGGCTGGTTGAACGTGGCCGAGAAGATGCTCGAGCACGCGCCCGAGCTTCGACAGCTCGCCACCGACGGCCGCGCCTACTCCGATGTCGTCCTCCTGGGCATGGGCGGCTCGAGCCTGTGCCCCGACGTGTTGAGGAACACGTTCGGCCCAGTCCGCGGACATCCGCGGCTACATGTGCTCGACACCACCGACCCGGCCACGATCCTGGCCGTGCGCCAGCGCATCCGCATCCAGGACACGCTGTTCATCGTCGCGTCGAAGTCGGGTGAGACGACCGAGACGCTGTCGCACTTCGCCTACTTCTGGGAGGAGGTGCGTGGCGACGGCAAGGACGGAATGGCGGGACGGCACTTTGCCGCCATCACCGATCCTGGCTCTGGGCTGGACAAGCTGGCCAAGGACCACGGCTTCCGCTGGATCTTTCGCAACCCACCGGACATCGGCGGCCGCTATTCGGCCTTGAGCTATTTCGGGCTCGTGCCCGGAGCGCTCATGGGCGTGGACGTGACCGAGATGCTCGAGCGAGCGGTGGAGATGGCGCATTCGTGCGCCGACTCCGTGCCTGCCGAGGACAACCCGGGCGTCTGGCTGGGCGGGGTCATGGGCGAGCTCGCGCTGCAGGGCCGCAACAAGCTGACGCTCATCGCGTCGCCCAGGATCGCGACCTTCGGCTACTGGGTGGAGCAGCTCATCGCCGAGAGCACGGGCAAGCAGGGCAAGGGCATAGTGCCCGTGGAAGGCGAACCGCTGGGCAAGCCCTCCGTGTATGGCGATGACCGGCTGTTCGTATACATCCGCATGGACGCCGATCCGCCCAACAAGACGGTGCAGGCGCTCGAGAAGGCAGGCCAGCCGGTGGTCACCCTGACCCTGCGCGACAAGCTGGACCTCGGCGGCGAGTTCCTGCGCTGGGAGATCGCGACCGCGATCGCCGGGTCGGTCCTCGGCATCGATGCCTTCGACCAGCCCAACGTGCAGGAGTCGAAGGACAACACCAAGAAGGTCCTCGCCAAGTACCGCGCCAGCGGCAAGCTCCCGAAGGCAGAGTCCGTGCCGGCTGCCAAGTCTCGAGCCGGCTTGAAAGCGCTGCTCGGCCAGGCCAAGCATGGGGCCTACTTCGCGATCATGGCCTACACCACTCGCACGACCGCATCGCAGGCCGCCATCGCCTCGATCCGAACCTCGGTGCGCGACGCGACTCATTACGCCACCACCGCGGGCTACGGGCCTCGCTTCCTCCACTCGACCGGACAGCTGCACAAGGGCGGCCCCAAGGTCGGCCTCTTCCTGCAAATCGTCCAGGACGACACCAAGGACGTGCCCATCCCCGGCCAGCCGTTTACGTTCTCGATCCTCAAGCAAGCGCAGTCCCTGGGCGACCTGGAGTCGCTGACATCGCGCCGGCTCCCGGTGCTGCGGGTGACGCTCGGCAAAGAGGCGGCGGCCGGATGGAAGGCGCTGGCGGCGGCGGTCAGATCGGCAGTCAAATAGATCCCCCTCTCCCCTCCGGGGAGAGGGTTGGGGAGTGGGGCGTGAGTCCCCTGCATACGAGGAGACGTTGACCATGGAGATGGGGATGGTCGGCCTGGGCCGCATGGGCGGCAACATGGTCTTGCGTCTGATGAAGCGCGGCCACCGCATGATCGCTTACGACCAATCCCCCGACGCCGTCAAACAGAAGGAGTCGCAAGGCGCGGTCGGCGCGTATTCGTGGCCAGAGTTCGTTTCGAAGTTTCAATCGAAGCCACGAGTGATGTGGGTAATGGTGCCGGCGGGCGATCCGACGACGGAGGCGATCGACCAGCTCATCGCGCTGGGCGATCCGGGCGACATCATCATCGACGGCGGTAACACCAACTGGAAGCTTGCGATGGAGGACTGCGCGCGGGTCAAAGCCAAGGGCATGCATTACATGGACGCCGGGACATCCGGCGGCATCTGGGGCCTCGAGTACGGCTACTGCCTCATGGTGGGCGCCGAGCAGGACATCTACGACCACTGCCTGCCCCTGCTGAAAGACCTCGCCCCCGACGACGGCGGCCTTGTGCGCACGGGCCCCGAGGGCTCCGGGCATTTCGTGAAGATGGTGCACAACGGCGTCGAGTACGGGCTCATGCAGGCCTACGCCGAAGGCTTCCAGGTCATGAAGCTCTCGAAGGCTTTCCCCGGCATGAGCATGCAGGCGATCGCGGAAGCGTGGCGCACCGGCAGCGTCGTCCGCTCGTGGCTGCTGGACCTGATCGCAAGGGGCCTCTCACAGGATCCGGAGCTTGCCGGCATCAAGGGCTACGTGGAAGACACTGGCGAGGGCCGCTGGACCGTGGAGGCGGCGATCGATGAATCGGTGCCGGTGCCGATCATCGCGGAGTCGCTCTTCGCGCGCTTCCGAAGCCGGATGGAGAATACGTTCGGCGATCGCATGCTCGCGATGATGCGCAATCAGTTCGGCGGCCACGCGGTGGTCACGGACGCTCAAGGCGAGACAGTCAAGCGTTGAGCACGACGGCGACGGTGCCGCCGAACCCGCTCGCCGAGGGCCTGCACGACTATCGCGTCGCCGAACCGGCGCTGATGGTGATCTTCGGCGCCACCGGCGACTTGAGCGGGCGCAAGCTGCTGCCGGCCCTCTACAACCTGTCCAAGCAGCGGTTGCTGCCTGCGGGTTTTGCGGTGGTCGGAGCCGCGATCGACGATCTCACCGACGACGCATTTCGCAAGCGGGCCTCGGAGAAGATCTCGGAGTTCTCGCGCACGCAGCCCGTCGACGAAGCCGTGCTGCAGTCTTTTCTCGACGCGCTGTCCTACGTCAAGGTCGACTTCAGCAAGCTCGACGACTTCAAGACGCTCGCACGAAAGCTCGACGAGCTCGACCACGCACGGCATGTCGGCGGCAACCGGGTCTTCTACTGCGCGACTCCGCCGCCGACCTACGAGACCATCACCGAGCAGCTGAAGGCCGCCGGCCTGAACGCCGGCGACGGCTACCACCGGATCGTGATCGAGAAGCCGTTCGGCAACGACCTGAAGTCCGCGCGCGAGCTGAACCGGATGGTGCAGCGGGTCTTCCACGAGGACTCCGTATTTCGTATCGACCACTACCTGGGCAAGGAGACGGTCCAGAACATCATGGCGTTCCGCTTCGCGAACTCGATCTTCGAGCCGATCTGGAATTGCCACCTGATCGATTCGGTGCAGATCACGGCCGCTGAGGAGATCGGGGTCGAGAATCGAGGTTCGTACTACGACAAGGCGGGCACCCTGCGAGACATCGTCCAGAACCACGCGCTGCAGCTGCTTGCTCTCACCGCCATGGAGCCGCCCGTCGCATTCGAGGCCAACGCCGTCCGCGACGAGAAGGTGAAGGTGCTGCGAGCGATCCGTCCCATCACCGAAGAAGAAGCGGCGAAATCCACGGTCCGCGGCCAGTACGCCAGCGGGTGGGTGCTCGGCGAGCACGTCCACGGGTATCGCGAGGAGCCCAACGTGGCGCCGGGCTCCTTGACCGAGACCTTCGTGGCGCTCAGGCTCTTCGTCGACAACTGGCGCTGGGCCGGGGTCCCGTTCTACATCCGCGCCGGCAAGCGGATGCCCAAGCGAGCGACCGAGATTCGCATCCTCTTCAAC
>CATPBF010000190.1 GCA_955652585.1 Candidatus Dormiibacterota bacterium
GGGCTACTCCTCGGCTTGATCCGGCTTGCTCTCTTCCGCCGCTGGTGGCTTCCGCTCCGCCCGCGCGGGCGCGGGCGCCTCGGCGGCTGCGGGCTCGGGTTCTTCGGCCTTGGGGGCCCGCTTCGCGGTCTTGGCGGCCAGGCGCCGCGGCCCGATCTTGCGCGGCTCGCCGATGACGGTGACTGTGCCGCCGCGCGCCTCGATCGCCTCGCGCGCAGTGGAGCTGAACGCGTGCGCAACCACCGTGAGCTTGCGATCCAGCGAGCCGGTTCCGAGGACCTTGACGTCGAGCCCCGCGCGCACCAGGCCGGCCTCGGCCAGCGAGGCGGCGTCGACCGTGGACCCGGCGGGAAACCGGCTCAGCTTGGAGAGGTTGACGACCGAGTAGATCCGCTTGAACGGGTTCTTGAACCCGGGCAGCTTCGGAAGGCGCTGCGAAAGGGGCATCTGGCCGCCTTCAAAGCCAAGGCGAAAACCCTCGCTGCGCGCGTTCTGTCCTTTCTGGCCGCGCCCGGATGTCTTGCCCCGGCCGGAGCCGGTGCCGCGGCCGATGCGCCGTGCCTTGCGGTGCGCGCCCGCTGCGGGCTTGAGGTCGTGGAGCTGCATGTTTTAGTTGTCCCCTTCCTTCCCGGTCTGAAATCGCGGTGGTTGGGTGCGGATTTCAGACCGAAGTGACGATGGCGCCAGGCGGCCCGGTCCCCAGGCCGCCCCGCCCGCGGAGGGAAGTAAACCGCTACACACCAGTGCGCGAGGCCGGAAAGAGTTGACGGGCGCCATCCTCACGATTTCTTTTAGTTTCCTCTCTGGTGCTTCTTGTTCGAGCGCGACCGCCAGATCTTGTACCGGCTGCGCTCAGGTCGCAAGTACGGCTCTCCGTCGACCGCGATCAGGAACGAGACGGCCTTCAGCATGCCCCTTACCGCCGGGTTGTCGGGGAGCTCGCGTGTCTGATTCAGCCGGCGGAAGCCGAGCGATTCGACCGTGGCCCGCAGCTTCGGCTTGGCGCCGATGGTGCTCTTTCTCAGCGTGGCCTTGAGGGTCTTGGCCGCCTCCGGCGTTGCCTTCGCTGGAGTCTTCTTGGACTCGGCTGCCTTGACTTTCACTTGGTTTCCTTGGGGCCCGTCTCGGCCGCGCCGTTCGTCTTGGTGGCGTCAGCTGTTGCTGCTTGCCCGCGCCCGGCGCCCTGCCGGTAGACGTTGGCCAGCCTGCGACCGACGATCTGCTCGAGCTCCTTACCTCGCAGGTCGGCCACCTGCTCGGCGGTACGAAGCTGCTGCAGCGCCGCCAGCGTCGCGCGCACGGTGTTGATCGGGTTGTTGGTGCCGTGCGACTTGGTGAGGATGTCCTTGATACCGGCCGTCTCGATGACGGCCCTCATCGCGCCGCCAGAGATCACGCCAGTTCCGGGCGCCGCGGGCTTGAGCATGATCCGCGCCGCGCCCAACTTGAGCCGCACCTCATGCGGGATCGTGGTGCCCACCATGGGGACGGTGATCATGTTTCGCTTGGCGACTTCCATGCCCTTGCGGATCGCCTCGGTCACCTCGCGCGCCTTGCCGATGCCCGCGCCGACACGCCCGTTCATGTCGCCGACCACGATCAGCGCGCTGAACGAGAACTTGCGGCCGCCCTTGACCACCTTGGCCACGCGGTTGACGCGGACGACGCGGTCGGCGAGCTCCGATCGCTCTCCGCTCGAGTGAGGGTATCGAGATCCCATTCGGTTCTTAAAACTCCAATCCGGCTTCGCGGGCTGCGTCCGCCAACGCCTTGATTCTGCCGTGGTACAGGAACCCACCGCGGTCGAACACGACACGATTCAGGCCGGCAGCCTTCGCCTTGGCAGCGATCTGCTTGCCGACCTGCGCGGCTTCGGCCATGCCGTTGCCTTTGGCCTTGAGCTCGACGGTCGACGCTGCGGCCAGGGTCTTGGCGGCGCCGTCGTCGATGACCTGCGCGTAGAGGTGGTGGAGACTGCGGAAGACCGCGAGCCGCGGCTTGTCCGACGTCCCGCTCACCTTCAGCCGCACGCGGCGGTGCCGCTTCGCGCGCCCCTGCTTGCGATCGATGTGCTTGATCATGCTGCTGTTTTGGCGCCCTTGCCCGCCTTGCCTGCCTTGCGCCGGACCTTCTCTCCGCGATACATGACACCCTTGCCCTTGTAGGGCTCGGGCGGGCGAAACTTCCGGATGTCGGCGGCCACCTGGCCCACGGCTTCTTTCTCGATGCCGACCACAGAGAACTTGGTCTGGTCCTGCACCTCGATGGTCACGCCCGCGGGGGGCTTGAACTTGATGGGATGCGAGAAGCCGAGGCTGAGGGTGATCTCATCGCCCTGCTTGGCCACGCGGTAGCCCACTCCGACCAGCTCGAGGTGTTTGGTGTAGCCCTCGTTGACCCCGGTGATCATGTTCGCGACCAGGCTGCGAACCAGGCCGTGCAAGGCCCGATGCTTGTAGTGGTCCGACGGGCGCTCGCAGATGATATGGCCGTCGGCGAGCCTGAGGGTGATCTCCGAAGGCAGGGTGCGCTCGAGCTTGCCCTTCGGCCCTTCCACCTTGACGTGGCCCGGCTCCAGGGCGACCTTGACGGCGCCCGGGACCGCAATCGGCAGCTTACCTATGCGCGACAACTCTCTCCTCTCGATTTACCAGACAAAACAGAGCACCTCGCCGCCGAGTCCCTGGCGGAGCGCCTGGCGACCGCTCATGACACCCTCGGCTGTGCTCAGAATCGCGATCCCCAGCCCACCGAGAACGCGCGGGATCTCGGTCTTGCGGGCGTAGACGCGCAGTCCGGGGCGGCTGATCCTCTTCACGCCCGAGATCACGCGCGTGCGATCGGGGCGGGACTTGAAGATGATACGCATCGATTGGGCGGTGCCGTCGGATTCGATCTCGTACCCGGCGATGTAGCCCTCGTCCTTGAGGACTCGCGCGATCTCGAGCTTCAGCTTGGACGCCGGCACGCGTACCTCTGGGTGCCGCGCGCTGTTGGCGTTGCGCACGCGCGTGAGCATGTCGGCGATGGGATCGCTGACGATCCCGGCCGGCGCCCGCTTCACGGTCTTGGCCGCGGTCGTGGTACTGGCCATCACCAGCTCGACTTCGTCACGCCGGGGATGCGTCCCTCGGCGGCCAGCTGGCGGAAGCAGATGCGGCACATGCCGAACTTGCGCAGGAATGCGCGCGGCCGCCCGCAAATGCGGCAGCGGTTATGAAAC
>CATPBF010000191.1 GCA_955652585.1 Candidatus Dormiibacterota bacterium
AAGCCAAGCCGAGAGTGGCTGACGAACCCAAAGAGCTGGAGGCGCCCGACGAGCCCAAAGAGCTGCCGGCGCCGGCCGAGCCCAAGGAGCTGCCTCCGCCATCCTGACGGCCGGTCTTACACTTCCAGAGCCGCTATGGATTTTGCCTTTTCCGAAGAGCAGGAGATGCTCCGACGCTCCGCGCGCGATTTTCTCGCCAAGGAGTGTCCTCCGAAGGTCGTGCGCAAGCTCATGGAAGGAGCGGACGCATACGATCCGGCGCTGTGGTCGAAGATTGCGGCGCTCGGCTGGACCGCCCTCGGCATCCCTGAGGAATATGGCGGAGTCGGCAGCTTCCTCGACCTGATCGTCGTCCTGGAGGAGGCCGGGCGCGTGCTCATGCCGGGACCGTTCTTCGCGACCATGGGGCTCGCCGTGCCCGCGCTCATCGGGGCGGGTACCGAGGCGCAGAAAAAGGCAGCGCTGGGCGCCATAGCGTCCGGTTCTGCGCGCGCTACGCTCGCGTTCACCGAACCATCCGGGCGGTGGGATGCGACCGGTGTCGCGCTCACCGCCAAGCCGACCGGCGGCGGGTGGCACCTCGAGGGCGTCAAGCTCTTCGTGCCCGACGCCAACAACGCCGACTACATCGTGGTGGCGGCCCGCACCCGAGGGGAGGGCGAGGACGGCCTCTCACTGTTTCTCGTCGAGGGCAAGCCCAAGGGCATGTCAGTGAACCAGCTCGAGACGCTGGACATGACCAGGCGTTGGTGTGAGGTCCGCTTTGACGGAGTGGAGCTGCCCGCTGACTCGCTGATGGGCGCTCCGCACAAGGCCTGGCCAGCGCTCAAGCGCGCACTCGAGTGGGCGACGGCGGCGTTGTGCGCCGAGATGGTCGGGGGCGCCCAGAAAGTCCTCGAGACCTCGACCGAGTACGCCAAGACCCGGCACCAGTTCGGCAAGCCGATCGGCATCTATCAGGCTGTCTCGCACAAGCTCGCCGACATGCTCGTGCTCTCAGAGAGCGGGCGCTCGGCCACGTACTACGCCGCGTGGGCGGTGGATGCCGACGCGCCGGACCGGTCGCTGGCGTCGTCGATGGCGAAGGCTTACGTGTCCGATGCGTATCGCAAGGTCGCGGGCGATGGGATTCAGGTGCACGGCGGCATCGGTTTCACGTGGGAGCACGACATGCACCTCTACTTCAAGCGCGCGAAGGCGTCGGAGGTCACGCTCGGCGACGCGACATACCATCGGGAGCTGGTGGCGCAGGCCCTAGATCTTTAACTAGGACTGGCCGGCGTTGTGCGGCCACGAGTCATAGAAGGCCGTGTCGATCGAGCCGCTCTCCACTCCCGCGATGTCATACAGGTAGGTGGTGCCCGTCAGCGGCGGGCCGCCGAGTCCGCAAGGGGTCGTCGTTGTGCACCGCGTCTCGCCCGCGTACCAGATGAGCGTGGATGTGAGGAAGCCTGGATTCGCGCGCGGCTCGGCCGTGGCCTGGGCGACAGGGCCTCCGCCGGTGTCGAGGATGCCGACTACATGATTGCCCTGCGGATTGAGGGAAGAGAAGGTGATGTGGACGCCGTCCGCGCTGGGCCAGGGACGGATCCATTGCAGGCCAGGATTGACCGTCTGCACCTTGCCAGTCGCCTCCCACACCAGGACGCCGCCTGTGGTCCGAAAATAGAAGCGCGCGCCGGTGGCCCCCCAAGTGGCCATGGTGCCGTCCGCCCGCATGTAGACAAGCTTCAGATCCGAGAGGCGAACGATCTGAATCGCGGGGGCGGTGGCGCCACCACCCTTTTGCGTTGTGAAGGTGGATTCCACTGCGACATATTGGCCGTCCGCCGAGAAGCCGACCATGATGTCGTCGTTGTCGAGCGCAACGCCCCCGAGCCGCGTCGTCCCAAGGCTGGCCAGGGTCTTGTCGCCGGCCGCCGACAGCAGATGCCAGCTCACCCCGGTGGAGTCCGAGCTCAGGTAGGTGAGCTTCTGCGCGTCGGGGCTCCAGGCGTAAATCCAGCTCCCATAGCCTCCCGAGCTCCACGCGCGCACCAGTGACGTGGTGCTTGCGTTCAGGTCGACCATGTAAAGGGCGCCGGACGCTCCGACGTCGCCGCTCGAAGTCACGATGTATGAGACCCGCGTCGAGCTGACGAAGCGGAAGTAGGCGCCGCCTTGGAAACCGCAGCGGGTGACCGGGTGATTGATGTCGGTCACGTCACGCACGACGACTCCCTGGACGCCGCGAAGAGAGACCAGCCCCAGCTGATGGCCGGCAGGGACCTGCGATTGGCACACGACCGCAACCGGTGGCGGCGGCGTGGGTCCACCGGGAGTCGGGCTCGGGAACGGCGCCAGGGAAGGACGCGCTACCGGCGTCGTTGCCACGGGCGACGTTGACGCCTTCGGCGCAGTGGGGCCGGGGCCGCACGCGACGGCCAGGACGATCAGCGCCATGAGGAGCCGCTTCATGCCGCTTGCAATCTTGACGCTAACGACCCATTCCTAGCCGTTAGACAGCAGCCGAAAGACGACCAGGCCGAACAGCGCGCAGGCGGGAATCACGATCCCTCGGTAGAGCGACCAATAGCCGGACCAGGCCTCGCGGAGCCGGTCGAGCCGCCGTCCCGAACCGAAAACCAGCGACCAGTAGATAGGAAGCGCCGCGCCCGTGTTGAGGGCCAGGGCGAGCAGCGCGATACCGCCCGCGCCCACCAGCCAGACCTGCAGCGGAGCCGAGGTGCCAAAGCCAAACTGCGTCCCCCACACAGCCGCGGCCGCCACGAGACCGAACATCGCGGGCACGCCCAGGAGGAAGAATGCCGAAAAGCTGACGACCACCAGTACAAGCATCAGGGCGAGCGTCGCGACGATCCCGGCCAGTCCGGCTGCGGCAATCGTCGTGCCGCTGGCCTGAGTTGTCTTGCTGGCAACAGACGTGGACACGATCTGCACCGGGTCGTTGTTTGCCTGACCGTGGGCTGCAGCCCCTATCTCAGACCACGAATGCCAGCCCGAGTTGACGGTGACAGCCGCCGCGATTCCAGCCGGCGCGATCGCCAGCAGGAGTCCGGCCACGATCGCCACCGCGTTGCGGCGCAGGACCGCAACCGGCAACCAGACACGCCGGACCTTCGTGCGGCCGATGCCGGTCTCCATGAGGCGCTCGCGGTCGAATGTGGTTCCGCATAGGACCGTGAGCGCGAAGCACGCGGTGATTGGCAGCAACAGCGACGTCAACGCTAGCGGGGAGCGAAATACGAACAGCGCCAGCGGCAGATCGGCCACGGCGGCCGAGAC
>CATPBF010000192.1 GCA_955652585.1 Candidatus Dormiibacterota bacterium
ACCGCTCCCGTTCTTCAGCTACGGGGGCACGGCGGTCGCGACCACGCTGGCCGCGGTCGGGGTGCTGCTGAGCGTCGCCCGTTTTGGGGCCGGAACCGGATTTGGGCATACCAAAAGGAGAGATGAGACTTCTGATAGCTGGCGGCGGGACCGGTGGGCACCTCTATCCGGCGCTCGCGGTCGCGCACGCGTTTCGCGCTGAGGAGCCTGATGGCGCGCTGCTGCTGGTCGGGCGCAAGGGCGGACCCGAGGAAAGGCTCGTGCCGGCCGCGGGCTTCGAGCTGGCGACCGTCAACGTGCGCGGGCTCGACCGCGACGCGGTCTGGAAGAACCTTGCCCTGCCGGCGATCGTGCCGGCCGCGCTGCGCGCCGGCCTCCGTATCGTCGACGGTTTCAAGCCGGACGTGGTGCTCGGGATGGGCGGCTACGTGATGGCGCCGGCTGTGGCGGCCGCTCGCAAGCGCGGAATCCCGTACGTGCTGCATGAGAAGGACGTGCGCCCCGGCCTGGCGACGCGCTTTTTCGCGCGCGGCGCGGCCGCGATCTGCACCACGCTCCCGGGCACCGAGAAGCGAGTCCACAACCGGCGGGTGGAGATGACCGGCGTGCCGCTGCGAGATGGGTTCGAGCCGCGCACGCCAGCGGTGCCTCCTCGGTACCTGCTCGTCACGGGCGGCAGCCAGGGTGCGCGCCACATCAACGAAGCCGTGTGGGGCGCGCTCGACGAGCTGCGCAAACGTTTCGAGGAGGTCGTGCACGTCGCGGGCCGGCAGGGTGCGGCCGGCGTGGCGGAGCACTTGGCGGCCGGCTACCGCGGGCTCACCTTCACCGACGACATGGCCGCGCTGATGGCGAGCGCCGACCTGGTGGTGAGCCGGGCGGGCGTGAGCACCATCGCCGAGATCACCGCGGTCGGCCTGCCGATGGTGCTTGTGCCCGGCACGTTTGGCGGAGGCCACCAGGAGGAGAACGCAAAGGCTATGGTCGACGCAGGGGCCGCGGTGCGCATCGGAGACGCTGAGCTGAGCCCAGCGAGCCTGGTCGCCACCATCGACGGCCTCAGCGCCGATCGGTTGCGCGCCATGGCGAAGGCTTCGTCCGGCGCCGGCCGGCGCGACGCGGCCGGTCGCGTCCTCGCCGTGCTCCGTGAGGTGGCTAGAAAGTGAAGGTCCACCTGATGGGCGTCGGCGGCGCGGGCGTGTCTGCTCTCGCTCGAGTATTCCTCGCGCGCGGTGACGAGGTCAGCGGGTGCGACCAGCGCGAGTCGGATACGACGGCGGCGCTGGAGGATGCGGGCGTCCGCATATTCATCGGTCATGACCCCGAGCACGTGCTCTTCCAGGACCTGCTCGTGTACAGCGGCGCCATCAAGTCATCGCCTGAGCTCGAGGCCGCGAGGGCGATGGGCGTCAAAGTGCTCACGCGTGCCGAGATGCTGGCCGAGCTCATCGCCGACTCCGATTCGATCGCCGTCGGCGGCAGCGCGGGCAAGACCACCGTGACGCACATGACGGGCCACATCCTCACCGAGGCCGGGTTCGACCCCACAGTCCTCGTCGGCGACGGGTCGAGCGCCCGCGCGGGCCGCTCGCGCTGGCTGGTCGCCGAGGTGGACGAATCCGACGGCACCCTCGTCCTCCATCACCCGAAGCGCGCGATCGTCACCAACATCGAGTTCGACCACCCCGATCACTTTCGGGACGTCGAAGCGGTGCAGGATCTCTTTGCCCTGTTCGTGGCCGCCCTGCCCGCCGACGGCGTGGCGGTCCTGTCGGCGGACGACGAGCGCACGCGATCGCTCGAGACCCTGGCGCGCCGCGTCACTTACGGCTTCAGTGAGGGTGCCGACTACCGCTGCGAGGATGGCCGTCCCTTCGCGATCCACCACGCCGGGCGCGAGCTGGGCAGGGTCAACCTCCGCCAGCCTGGCCGGCACAACGTACAGAACGCCACCGCGGCCGCCGCGATGGCGCTCGAGCTGGGCGTGAGCTTCGCGGACGTGGCCGGTGCGCTCGAACGCTTTCCGGGCGCGCACCGGCGGCTCGAGTTCCTGGGCGTGTTCCAGGGCGCCCCCGTCTATGACGACTACGCGCACCACCCGACCAAGGTCCGGGCCACGCTGCAGGCGGCCCGCGAGCTGCGCCATCGCCGTCTCATCGTGGTGTTTCAACCCCACCGCTACTCGCGGTTGGCTGCGTTGCTCCAGGACTTCTCGCGATCGTTCCAAGCGGCCGACCGCGTGCTGGTGTTGGACGTCTACGGCGCGGGCGAGGACAACCCCACAGGGATCGAGGCGAGCGACCTGGCGGACCTGATTCCCAATGCGGTCTACGTGGGTTCGTTTGAGCGGGCCCGCGAAACCCTCGAAGGGCTTGTTGGCCCAGACGACGTTCTCCTCTTGATGGGCGCGGGTGACATCAGAAAGCTGGGCGATGAGCTGGCGCAAAGAATCTAACCTGGCCTGGCTGCGTGAGCTGCCTGGCGTGCGACTGGGCGAGCCGCTGGCCTCGCGCACGTCCTTCGGCATCGGCGGCCCGGCGGAATATTTCGTAGAGGCGGCCAACCCTCAGACCATCGAGGTCGCCCTGGAAGGCTGCCGCTTGCGGGGCGTCCCACATCTCCTGCTCGGGGCCGGGACCAACCTGCTCATCGCCGACGCGGGGGTCGAGGGGCTGGTCATCCGCGTGGTCAATCGCGACTACGAGGTCGACGGCATGCGCATCCGTGCGGGCGCGGGCCTGAAGATGATGAGGCTCGCCAGGATCGCGGCTGACGCCAACCTGCGCGGGTTCGAGTTCGCCATCGGTGTGCCGGGCACTGTCGGCGGTGCCGTCTATCAGAACGCGGGCTGCTGGGGCCACGAGTTGCGCGAGGTGCTGGTCGAAGCGCGCGGATTCCAGCCCGGCGCCGACCGGCGCACGTGGAACCTCGAAGACCTGCAGTTCGGCTATCGGACGTCCGCGCTCCGAGACGGCCCGCTGCGCGGCTCGCTCGTCATCGACGCGACTATCAAGCTCGACCGCGGCGACGGGGAGGAGGCCAAGCGCTTGATGGCCAAGCTGACGAGCGAGCGCAACGAGACCCAGCCCATCAAGACCAAGAACTGCGGGAGCGTGTTCATGAATCCGCCGGGAGACTCGGCGGGGCGGTTGATCCAGGCCGCCGGGCTCAAGGGAGCACGCGAGGGGGCTGCCGTCATCTCGCAGCTGCATGGCAACTTCATCGTCAACGAGGGAGGCGCCACCGCTGTCGACGTCGCCGCGCTCATCGAACGCGCACGCGCCACGGTGATGCATCGGTTTGGCATCGAGCTCGAGCGCGAGGTCGAGCTGGTGGGGAAGTGGGAATGAGGATCGCCGTGCTGCGCGGGGGGCGCTCCGCGGAGCGCGACGTTTCGCTGCGATCGGGCGCGCAGGTGGAAGAGGCGCTTCGCAAGCGGGGTCACGACGTCACCGGCATCGATCTCGATCTGAACACCTGGGACGTTTTGCGCGACGGCAACTTCGCCTGCGTCTTCAATGCGCTGCACGGCCGGCTGGGCGAGGACGGCACCGTCCAGGGGATGCTCGAGCTGCTCGCCCTTCCGTACACCGGCTCGGGCGTGCTCGCGTCGGCGCTCTGCATGGACAAGGCGCGCGCCAACGCCGTGATGGCGGGCGCCGGCCTGCACGTCCCGGAATTCGAGGAGCTCGAGCTCAAGCAGGGCATGAGCGCCGACACGGTCGAAAGGCTGGTCTCGCATTTCGGCTTGCCGCTGGTGATCAAGCCGGTGCGCGAAGGCTCGACGATCGGCCTGACCATTGCCCGCGACGCCGACCAGGTGGCAAGCGGACTGGTGCTGGCAGCGCGCTACGACCGGCGGGTCCTGGTCCAGCGGTTCGCGGCCGGTACGGAGATCACGGTCGGCGTACTCGCCACCCCGGACCTGCAAGTGCTGCCGACCCTCGAGATAGTCAGCGACAACCCCGTCTACGACTACGACGCGAAATACACGGCGGGCAAGTCGCACCACATCATCCCGGCGCGAATCCCTGAAGCCGCGCGCGCCGCGGCGTCGGAGGCGGCCGGCCGTGCGTTCACCGTCCTCGGCTGCTCCGGGATGGGTCGTGTGGACATCATCGTGGATGCCGGCGGAACCCCCTGGCTTCTCGAGCTGAACACCGTTCCCGGTCTCACAGCGCTCTCACTTTTGCCCGACGCTGCGCGCGCGGCGGGCATCGGATTCGACGACCTGTGCCAGCGGCTGGTCGACCACGCGATCGGCCGCCACCAGCATCACGTGGGCCCTCCGGCCGAATGAGGTTCCGCCGGCGGCGCTCACTGCTGCCCCGCCTGAGCCGGCGCCCGAGCCCGGAGGAGGCCGCGCCCCTGAAAGGCCAGGTGTGGACGCGCTCGGAGCGCAACCTGAAGGAACCCGACGTGCACCCGATGCGCCGCATCGCGGCCGCGGTGGTCGCGGTCGCCGAATGCGCGGTGCTCGGCTGGCTGTGGTTCGGGCCCGCGCTGGCGGTCAAGTACGTGGATATTTCAGGCGCCCACCACCTCACGGCCGCCCAGGTGGCCGCGGCGGCCGGGCTCGGCGGCAACGGGTCGGTGTTCGCGGTCGATGGCGAATCGGATCGACGCCACCTCCTCGACCAGGTGTGGGTGCGCACGGCCACCGTCGATCCTCAGCTCGACGGCACGGTCGTCGTGCGCATCAGTGAGTGGCAACCGATCGCCGCGTATCACGCGGGGCCGAGCAAGCATTACTTCCTGCTCTCGAGCCAGGCCATGGTGTTGGGGCCGGCCGCCACGGCGGGCGCGCTGGTCGACATCCAGGGACCTGCGGGCGCGGACCCGCGGATCGGCGCGCAGGCGCTCGACCCGACGCTCCTGACCGCGCTCGTCAACATCCAGCGCGGGTTGCCGGCGCTGATCGGCCAGGAGGTGTCGGGATTCATCTTCGATTCCTGCGGCGACCTGACCCTCATTTCCAAACGCGGCTGGAAGGTTTACTTTGGCCGCGTGCTGACGCCCGAGGAGTTCGCGACCCTGCGCGACAAGCTGGCGGCGTTGAAGGCCATCGCGGGCCATGGCAACGTCGACTACAACTCGATCGACCTCGCTTACGTCAACGTCATGAACCCTTCCGAGCCGGCCGCGGGCTACAAGTCGCTCCAACCCGCCACCTCACCATCGCCAGGGGCAGCCCAGCCCTCGCCGGTGCCCACTTGCAAGTAATCGTCGTCGCGATCCTGTTCGCGCTGCTAGGCGTCCTGCTCGGCCTGATGTCGCCGCTGACGATCCCGATCACCTACGCGCGCTATACCGCGGTCGCGTTGCTGGCCGCGCTCGACTCCATCTTCGGGGCGTTCAAGGCCTACATCAACGGCACGTTCGAGCCTCGGGTCTTCTTCAGCGGCCTGCTCACCAACATGACGCTGGCGGCCGGCCTGACCTACTTCGGGGACAAGCTGGGGGTCGATCTGTCCATAGCGGCGATCGTTGCGTTCGGTGTGCGGATCTTCAACAACCTGGGTGCGATCAGGAGGCATTACCTATAAGCGTCGATATCAGCCGGAGGCACAAGTGCTAGTCCCGTCTGGGGAGTGACCCACAAAATCTAGCCCGCAGGCACCCGGAAGCCCTTATAATCCCGGCAGCCCGCCCGTTATATCCATACGTTCCAGGAGGCGTTCCAGCACAGCATTGTCGCGGCGGAAGAGAGCCGTCGGTCTCGACCTTGGCACGAGCCGGGTCGCGGTGGTCATAGCCGAGTCTGACGAGCTCAACGGACCTGTAAGCATCATCGGGGTGGGCGAGAGCCCTTCCGATGGCTTGCGCAAAGGCGTGGTCGTCAATCTCGACAAGACCATCGCGTCCATCCAGGCCGCGGCCGTTGCGGCCGAGCGCATGGCCGGGCAGCGGATCGAGAGCGTCGTCGTCTCCCTCGGCGGCATTCACCTGCTGTCGCAGAACTCGACCGGCGTGGTCGCGGTGGCGAGCGGCGACCGCGAGATCGGCGAAGACGACGTGCAGCGCGTGGTCGAGGCCTCTCGGGCGGTGAGCGTCGCCTCCGACCGCCAGGTCATCCACGCGATCCCGCGCGCCTACACAGTCGACGGGCAGGAAGGTGTGCGTGACGCGACCGGAATGACAGGCCACCGGCTCGAGGTGGAGACCAACATCATCACCGGCGCGCAGACCGCGGTCCAGAACGTCATCAAGTGCGTGCACGGCGCCGGCTTCGACATCGAAGACGTGGTCTGCTCGGGTCTGGCCGCCGGCGAGGGTGTGCTTACGACCCAGGAGCTCGATCTCGGTGTCTGCCTGATCGATATCGGCGCCGGCACCACCTCGGTCGTGGTCTACAACGACGGCGCCGCGCGTCAGCTCGCGGTGCTGCCGGTCGGTGGCAATCACGTGACCAGCGACATCGCGATCGGCCTGCGCACGACGCTCGACGAGGCCGAGAGCTTGAAGCTCAACTACGGCCACACGCTGCCCGAGGTGATCGACCCGGGCGAGAAGGTCGAGGTGCGCCAGGTCGGCGGGGATCGCATCAACGCGCTGCCGCGGCGCTTCCTCGCGGAAATCATCGGCCCGCGCATGCAGGAGATCTTCATGATGGCGCGCGAAGAGGTGCGCAAGAGCGGCTTCGACGGGCTGCTCCCTGCCGGTGTCGTGGTGACCGGCGGCGGTTCGCGTCTCATGGGCACCACGGACGCCGCCCAGATCGTGTTCGACACGTCGGTGCGCCTGGGCCAGCCCAGCGGCGTGGCCGGTCTTGCCGACCGCGCCCAGGGCCCGTCGTTCGCGGTCTCGGTAGGGCTCGTGAAGTGGGGATTGAAGGCCCACCCGCGCGTCTACAACAACGGCCGGCAGCAGGTGACCCTCGGCCAGAAAACAGTGAGGTGGCTGCGAGATCTTTTCTAGAGAACAGACCCGAAACCAGCTGGAGCTCGCCGTAGCGAAAGCAGATTTGCACCAGGAGGACGTCATGAAAGAGAGTGAGTTGCATGAGGGGCGAGCGCGCATCAAGGTCGTCGGCTGTGGTGGCGGTGGCGGCAACGCCGTCAATCGCATGATCTCGAAAGCGCTCAAGGTTCAGTTCATCGCCGTCAACACCGACAAGCAGGCGCTCGAACGCTGCCAGGCCGACGTGAAGGTCCAGATGGGCAACAAGGTCACCCGTGGTCTCGGTGCGGGCGGGGATTGGACCCGCGGCCGCGATGCTGCCGACGAGAGAAAAACAGAACATAACGCTGTTCTCCATAACAAAAAAAAAAAATTCATCACGGCCGGCATGGGCGGCGGCACGGGCACCGGTTCGGCCGCCATCGTCGCCGAGCT
>CATPBF010000193.1 GCA_955652585.1 Candidatus Dormiibacterota bacterium
CTTTGGCGGTGGTCTCGGCGGCGATGCGGCCCGCAACCATGACCAGCTGCCGGTCGGCGAGCGCGGTCGCGACACCGAGGTTCTGCTCGACGACGAGCAGACCCACGCCCTGCCCCGCGAGCTTGCGGATGGTGTCGATCACGCTCTCGACGATGTTGGGCGCCAGGCCTTCGGAAGGCTCGTCCATGATCAGCAGCTTGGGGTTGGTCAGCAGGGCCCTGCCGATCGCCAGCATCTGCTGCTCCCCACCCGAGAGCTGACCGGCGCCAGTCTTCTTGCGCTCCGCCAGCTTCGGAAAGGTCTCGTAGACCCGCTTGATCGTCCAGCTGCCATGGCCATTGCGAGGCACGATCTGCAGATGCTCGTCTGTCGACAACGAAGGAAACAGCCGGCGACCCTGCGGGACGAAGCCCAGACCGAGCCGCGCAATGCGATACGGCGGCTTGCCCAGGAGCTCCTGACCACCGAACCGGACCGAGCCGGTCGTGGATCCAAGCAGGCCCATGATGGCCTGACACAGCGTGGACTTGCCCATGCCGTTGCGCCCGATGATCGCGACCGGTCGCTCATCGACGGTGAACGTCACATCCTGCAGGACGTGAGCGCGTCCATAGAATGCGTTGAGGCCGCTGATCTCCAGGACAGGGGCATTCACTGCTTGTATCTGCTGCCCGTGTAGAGATCGTGAACCATCTGGTTCTCGCGGATCATGTCGGGGCTGCCTTCCACGACGATCCGTCCGTCGTGCATCATCGTCACCCACTGAGCGACTCGCAGGGCGACGTCCATGTCGTGCTCGATCAGGATCAAGGTCATGTTCGGATCCAGACCCAGTAGCTGCTCAGTCAATTTGTTTCGCTCGCCGGGCGACAAGCCGGCGGCAGGCTCGTCGAGCATCATGAGCTTGGGCGACGCCGCCTGCGCCATGCCGACCTCGAGCTGCCGGCGCTCGCCATGTGACAGCTCGCGGACCAAAATGCCGAGCCGGTCGGCCAGGCCGATCGCTTCGGCCGTCGCGCGCGCTCGCTCGCGAATCTGGCGCTCAAGCCGCGGCAGACGGATCGGGAGCAAATGGCCGCGCCTCGCACCGAGCACGGCCAGGTAAAGATTGTCCTCGACCGAGAGTCCCAAGAGCAGCCTCGAAGTCTGAAAGGTTCGGGACAGCCCGGAGCGGGCGCGCAGGCGAGCAGGCTGATGGGTGACGTCGCGGCCGAAGAGCTCGATCGTGCCTTCGGTCGGAGGGAACTCGCCGGAAATGACGTTGAAAAGCGTCGTCTTCCCGGCTCCGTTCGGACCCAGGATTGCGCGTCGCTCGCCCGGCTTGACTGCGAGGGTGACATCGGCCACCGCTCGCAGTCCGCCGAACCGCCGCCCGACCCCCCTCAAGTGGAGGATCGGCGCGGCGGACTCGGCGCTCGGCGGTGCCGCGTTCACACCGCTTTGCGTAACTGACTCACTAGCTGAAGCTGACGGGGGTTTCGTGTCCAACCCAGGGCGGCGGCGTCTTCTTGGTGCAGGTCGGGTTGGTTCGATCGGGCGGCGGAGTGGTTGAGCTGAAGAAACCACCAAATGTCTGGTCCACCTTCGGGACCTGAAGGATGGTGTGGATTCCAGGGACCTGGCTGCCGGCCGCCGGAGCGGTGATCTGGACGATCCAGTTGTCGAAGACCGCCTGGCGGTTGGAGTCGAGACTGATCTTGCCGTATGGGCCGTCGACGACGGTCGAGGCCAGCGCTGCCTGAAGCGCCTTCTGGCCGCCAGAGAGGTCGCCGTTGACCTTCGTGAGCGCCAGACCGAGCGCAGTCATCGCGCTCCAGTAGCCCAGCGTGAAGACGCTGGCAGCATCCGCTTGAGTGGCCGGGTAGATGGCCAACTCTTGCTTGTAGGCGATGGTTTGCGGCGACGTGTCATCGGCGGCGATGCCGCTGGCGGCAACAGCGCCCACCATCGGGGTTCCGATGGCCTTGAGGAGTTGTGGGTCGGGCCAGAAGGTGTTACCCATGATGTGCTTGGTGTTGAGTGGCCCGTTGAGCTGCTGGTACTGCTTGAGGAACGTGATCAGACCCGCACCGCCCACCCCGACGAACAACCCGTCGAGGCCCTTGGGGATCTGTGTGATGAACGAGGAGTAGTCGGTCGTGCCGAGCGGAGGCCAGATGCGGTTGGTGACGTTGCCACCGATCGAGCAGAACTCAGCGATGAATCCCGCGAGCGAGGTGTAGGGGAACGCGTAGTCGTCGCCGATCACAGCCGCGGTACGCCAGCCGAGCGTGTTGTATGCGTAGTCGCCGAGACCGGACGACCACTGCGCCCCGTCGGGGTTGAAGCGGAAGAAGTTCGGAGCCTGGACCTTCAGAGTCGCGTCCTGGGCGCCCGAGATGCCGTTGAGGAAGGTCTTGTTCGGCTGGGTCTTGGCGTAGTTCGCCACCGCGATGCCCTCGTCGCCTGACAGGGGGCCGATCAGGATGTCAGCGCCGAGCTGTTCGACCAGCCGCCGCGTCTCTTCGATCGCTTTGCTGGCGGTGGAGTCGGAGCACCCGAAGCCGACGATCTGGACATCCTTGCCCGCGATCTTGACGCCGGTCATCCCGTCCTTGGGCAGAGAACCGCTGGCCTTGCCGCCGTAATGAGCGTTCAGTACGGCGAGGGCCCCGCCCAGGTCGTCGTTGTAGAACGACCCAAAGTCGCCCAAGCAGTCGGACAGGATGCCGATCTTGATCGCGCTCGACGTTGTAGTCGTCGAGTTGCCGTTGCATGCGGCGAGCACGAACAGCGAGAGTGCGGCGAACGCGAGGAGCCGCCGGGAGCCGAGGTGACGTTGGTTTCTATGCAAATTTTCCTCCTGTAGAACATGAAGTTGATCGCAACACGAGGCCGTTCCGAGCCAAGCCTGCTCGGGTCGATCCGCCATCCATGCGGTTCACTTCGATACCTCCATCCACCTCCTTGACTACACCGCGGCGGGATGGTCGACGGCGTCGTCGACCACCTCCATCGCCGGTATGCCCGGCGCCGAAATTGGGGCCAGCCGGCGCTTCCTCCTGTCCCAAAGGCTTTCCCATATGCCAACCAGTCCCCCTGGAGATGCTAGGACGATCACGAGGAAGATCACCCCGATGATGGTTTCGAATCGGTCCGGACCGAGCCAGTCGCCCACGTTCGGCATCCAGACCCGCGAATAGTTGTCGATGGTGGAGAACACCAGCGCGCCGATCCACGCGCCCTCGAGCCGATAGAGGCCGCCGACGACGGCGATGATGAGGATGTTGATCGTCTGCGTGACATTGATTCCGCCCGGCGAGATCTGGGTCGTGTACCAAACCGACAGGATGCCGGCGATGGAGGCTACAAACGCTCCCACCCCGAAGGCCAATGCCCGGTGCAGCGGCACGTTGTATCCGAGCGCCTGCATTCGGGCGGGGTCGTCGCGGATGCCCTGGAGCGCGAGCCCGAACGGCGTCCGCGCCAGGTAGCGGATGCCCAGGAAGATGAGGACCGAGGCCACGAGCGCGACGTAGTAGAGCGGAACCGGATTGAGGATGGGGTTGCCGATCAGCCCTGGGCTGGTCACGCTTCGGATTCCCCCGTATCCGGAAAGGGTCGTGACCTGGGCGAAGAAATAGAAAACGATCACGGAGATCGCGAGCGTGATCATCAAGAAGTAGATGCCGTAGCTGCGAGAGGCGATGGCGCCGCACAGAACCCCGAACACGGTCGCGACCACGATTCCGGCGGCGGTCGCGGCCACCGGGTCCCAGCCGAGATGCTTCCCGCCGGCCGCGTTGACCAGGTTGGCCATGGTGAAACCGGCGACTGCGTAGATCCCGGTCTGCCCGAGCGAGATCATGCCGCCATAGCTGGACAGGAAGATGAGGCTGGCCGCGGCAATGCCAAGCCACAGCGCCTTGGTCAGGATCTGGGCGAGCGTGAAGCTGTCGACGATGGACGGCGCCCCGGCGAGAAACAGCACAAGCGCTCCTATCGCCACCCACCGCGTGATCCGCATCCCACGGCCGTTGAGGCCGGCGGCGGGTGGGGTCGCGGAGCGCGCGACGCTCATGCCGGCCGCCCGAACAGGCCAAGGGGCCGAACCGCAAGCACGGCGACGACGAGAATGAACGTGAGCAGGATGGCGTAGTTGGTGAAGTCGTTGGTGCCGAACTTCAGGTAGACGTCGGCATACGAGTTGACCAGGCCAAGAGCGACGGAGCCGATAGCGGCACCGCCGAGACTGCCCATCCCGCCGATGATCACCACGATCAGTGAGTCGAGCAGAAACGCTGAGTCGTTCCCGGGCTGCACCGCGATCATCGTTCCGCCGAGTACGCCCGCGAGCCCCGCCAGCAGCGCCCCGATGAAGAAAGCGCCAGCGAACACGAGCTGGATGTTCACGCCGAGGGCCGAAACCATTGCGCGGTCGTCCACGCCTGCCCGGATGATCATCCCGAACCTGGTGCGCTTGATCGCCAGGAAGAGCAGGGCGCCGATCACGACGGCCGCGCCGACCACGACTACGAGACGGAAGAAGCCGTATCGAATCCCGAGGAAGCTCACGCTGTCCGGCCAGACGGCGGGCTGCTGGATGGATTCGGCGATCCCACCGAAGTGGGCCACCATCTGGTCCGCGAGGATAACCGAGATCGCGATGGTGATCAGCGCCTGGCGGAGATCCTGACCCTGGTTCCAGCGCAGGAACACCTGCTGCATGAAGACACCCGCGAGACCGATGACGATGGTGGCTATCACCAGGGGCACGATCCACGAGACCACCGTCGCCGGCGTACCGCTCAACAGGTTGCTGCTCACGCCGTACCAGTTGCCCTGGAGCGTGAATGCGATATAGCCGGCGAGCAGGTACAGCGAGCCGTGGGCCATGTTGACGACCCGCATCAACCCGAAGATCAGCGTGAATCCGGCTGCGACAACGAAGAAGAGGGCCGCGAGCGTCAGTCCGTTCAGGGTGACGATCCAGAAGATTCGCATGTCCTGACCGGCCTTGTTGCCGATCCACGCCACGACGGCCAGGCCGAGCAAGCCGAGCAGGATGCGGGGCGCCATCCGCAAGTCGATTCGAGCGGCCGTCAACGTGTCACGCTCCTTGCCGGTCTATCAAAACCTGTCAGGCGACGTTACATCCGACAGGCAAACTCGTCAAGACCTTGCCACCTTGGTGAAAGGAACTGAAGAGTTGACCGGATGTCTGTTACTGTTTCACGAGAGCGGTCCGCCCAGCGGGCCGCGCGGGTGTTGGTCTCGGGGAGGGTCGCATGAGCGAGAAGACCGTTGTCCTCGTCGGCACTCTGGACACCAAAGGCGCGGAGTACCAGTACCTGCGCGACCGGCTCGCGCTGGCCGGCGTCAAGACCATCCTCGTCGACGTCGGCACGCTCGATCCGCCGCTCGCGAAGCCCGACATCACGCGTCAGGAGGTCGCGGCCGAGGCGGGCGTGGATCTGGACGCCCTGACCGCCGCCCGCGATCGCGGCCAGGCGGTGACGGCGATGGCCGACGCCGCCGCGATCGTCGTGCGAAGGCTCTACGAGCAGGGTCGTTGTGACGGCGTGCTCGCGGCCGGCGGTTCGGGAAACACCGCGATCGCGACCAAAGCGATGCGCTCTCTGCCGGTCGGCGTGCCCAAGCTGATGGTTTCGACCATGGCAGCCGGCAACACTCGCGATTACATCGGCGCCAGCGATATCGCCCTGATGGCCTCGGTGACCGACGTCGCCGGGATCAATTCGATTTCGGGCCGCATCCTTGCCAACGCCGCGGCCGCCATGGCCGGGATGGTCAACGCGCCTCCCGTCGAGCTGGGCGAGCAGCGTCCGCTGATCGCCGCCACCATGTTCGGGGTCACGACGCCGGCGGTGACGGCAGCGCGCGAAGAGCTCGAACGTCGCGGATATGAAGTGCTCACGTTCCACGCGACCGGCACGGGCGGCCGCGCGATGGAAGCGCTGGTGGAGTCGGGCTTCGTGACCGGGGTGCTCGACATCACCACCACCGAGCTTGCCGACGAGCTGGTGGGCGGGGTGCTGTCGGCCGGGCCGGATCGCCTCGAGATGGCGGGCAAGCTGGGCGTGCCGCAGGTGGTATCCGTGGGCGCACTCGACATGGTCAACTTCGGCGCGCGTGACACTGTGCCGCCGCAGTTCGAGTCGCGCAACCTCTACGTCCACAATCCGTCGGTCACGCTCATGCGGACCACACCGGCAGAAAGCGCGGAGCTCGGGCGTCAGATCGCGCGCAAGCTGTCAGCCGCGCGCGGGCCGGTTGCCTTCTACATCCCCTTGCGCGGGGTCTCGGCGATCTCGGGAGAGGGCGGACCCTTCTACGACCCGACCGCCGACAAAGCGCTGTTCGGCGCCCTTCGAGAGAACATGGGCAAGAACGTCGAGATGCACGAGGTCGATGCCCATATCAACGACGCCGACTTCGCGCACGCGATGGCGGCTCGGCTCGACGAGTTGATGAAGGTTCGGAGATGACGGCCGAGCAGGCTCGGCGCCGGCTGCGCGCCATGGTCGAGTCGGGCGGAGTGCTCATCGGCGCGGGCGCGGGCACGGGCCTATCGGCCAAGTGCGCGGAGGCGGGTGGGGCCGACCTCATCATCATCTACAACTCCGGGCGCTACCGAATGGCCGGCCGTGGCTCTCTCGCGGGCCTCCTGCCTTACGGCGACGCCAACGCGATCGTGATGGAGATGGCCGGCGAGGTCCTGCCGGTGGTGGATCACACGCCGGTTCTCGCCGGTGTGTGCGGAACCGATCCGTTCCGGCTCATGAGCAATTTCCTGCGCGATATCGAGGCGGCGGGCTTCGCCGGGGTGCAGAACTTCCCGACCGTCGGGCTCTATGACGGGACCTTCCGCGCCAACCTCGAGGAGACCGGCATGGGTTATGACCTCGAGGTCCAGATGATCAACATGGCCGCCGACAAGGGTCTACTCACAGCTCCGTACGTCTTCGACGTGCCTTCCGCAGAAGCCATGACCCGCGCGGGCGCGGACGTGCTCGTTCCCCACATGGGCCTGACCACGAAGGGATCGATCGGCGCCCATACGGCCAGGACGCTGGACGATTGCGTTCCGCTGATCCAGGAGATGCATGACGCCGCGGTGGCGATCAACCCGAAGGTGATGGTGCTCTGCCACGGAGGGCCGATCGCCGAGGTTGCGGACGCGGCGTACGTGCTCGAGCGGACGCACGGGGTGGTCGGCTTCTTCGGTGCGTCGAGCATGGAGCGGCTGCCCACCGAGGTGGCGATCACCGAGACGGTTCGCCGCTTCAAGGCGCTGAAGCGCGGGACTCCACGTCATTAATAAGGAGGAAGAGATGCCATCGAAGCTCGTCGACCCGAAGACGATCCCCACGCAGACTTTCGACTGGGGCCTGATCAAGCCCCTCGTCGCGAAAGCGAACACCCACAACCCGGCTATGAGCATGCTGCACGTGGTGCTGCTTCCAGGTAAGGGCCACACCCGCCACAACCATCCCGACGCCGACGAGATCCTTTACATCCTGGCCGGCCATGGCGAGCAGATGGTGGACGACGGCAAGCCTTTTGCAGTCGCGGCAGGCCAGGCCGTCTTCATTCCCACCGCAGCCTTCCACTCGACGATCAACACGGGCTGGGAACCGCTGAGCCTGCTCGCCATCTATGGACCGGCGGGGGCCGAAGAGGCGCTGCGGGGCCTGCCCGATTTCGTCGAGGTGGCGCCCGGAAAAACCGCCGGTCTGATGCGCGCCTAGCCGTCCAGCCGGGCGATGGGCTTGCCGCACGGCTGGCGCCAGACGTGCGTAATTTGGCTCCTGAAGCCGCACGGTTGGCGCCGAACGTACGGAATGGCGCCGGGTGGTAAGCGTCGTCCCACGGCCTATCCGAATAGGCCTCTCAGAAAGGTCAAGCCCTCGGTAGCGATCGCGTCCTGCGTCGCGGCCAGGGGACGCCAGATCGCGGCGGCTTTGGCGATCGCCTGGTTCTCGATGGTGAACGATTCGATGACGATGGGTCCCTCGTATCCGGCGGTGTGAAGCGCCGCTGCGATCGACGGCCAGGGGATCTGGTCCGCGCCGGGTGCGCCCCGGTCGCACCCGCAGGCATGGAAATGGGCGACGTGCCTGCCGCAAGCCCGGATGGCGGCGGCCGGATCGTGCTCCTCGATGTTCATGTGAAATGTGTCAAGCAGCACGCCCAGCGCGGGTGAGTCGACCCCGTCGACCACCTCCATCACCTGCTCCGCCGTGTTGATGAAGCTCGTCTCGAAACGATTCAGCGGCTCGAGCGCCAGCGTGACCCCATGCTCGCCCGCATAGTCGGCGAGGGGACGGAGGCTCTCGACCAGCCGTCCGATGGCGACCGCCCGCTGCTTTGCGTCCATCGGCCACGTCTTTCCGACCGGCGAATAGATCGGCCCCGCCAGCGAGCGCGCGCCGATGGCCGCGGCCATATCGGTGGCGCCGCGGATGTACGCCTGAGTCGATTCGATCACCGCACGGTCGTCGCTGACCAGGTCGCGGTCGGGCGACATGACCGCGCAGGTGGTCGCGTGCAGGCCGAGCCCGTCCAGCAGCTCACGCGCGCGGCCAGGATCCCAATCGCCCAGGTTCTCGATGGGCAGCTCGATCACATCGAATCCGAAGCCACGCACGCGTGGCGCCAGCGCTGCCAGGCGTTCGTCGGTCAGGGGCGAGACCCAGATCCAGGTGTTGGCACCGATGGGATTTGACCCCATGTTCACGGCGTCGGCCGGTAGACACGGCCGCGTGCGATGACAGAGGCGATCAGACCGTCCTGCTCATAATCGGGCGGCTCCTCGTGGTGGATCGGAACCGACTGCTGGCCGGGGTAGCCGATCGCCGACCTGACCTCGGGGTTCAGGAAATAGCCGCCCGCCACGACCTCGGCCAGCACCCCGAAACTGGCGGGATCGTCCACGCGCAACCGCGCCACGGCCGCGGCCGGAGCGACGCCCTTCATGCGATCGAGCACTGCAGCCAACGGCGGCCCGAAGTCCGGACGCAGCCGCAACACCTCATCGAGCCAGCGCGTCGCCACGCCCGCCTCGCTTGCCGACGGCATCCCGTCGCCCTTGGGGATCAGCACGTCGGCGACCGCGGCCAGGGCTGTCCGCCGGCTCGTATCGAACTTCGCTGCGCTCATGAGGAGGTGCGCGCGCTGCGCCTCTCGGCGATCAGGTGGTCGACGCCACGCAGCGCCACCGCCGCGATTGTGGCCGTGGGATTCATCCCCGCGGATGTCGGCCAGGTGCTCCCGTCGAAGATGTACAGGTTCGGCACGTCATGGGCGCGGCCCCACTGATCGACCACCGATCGCGACGGATCCGAACCCATCATCGCGGTCCCGAGCAAGTGCCAGCCGGTCGCCCTGATGAACGGTGCGATCACGGTCTCATACGCTCCCGCCGCCTCGAGCGACTCCTTCGCGCGCTCCTGGTGGAAAGCCATCAGGCGCCGCGAGTTTTCCGACATCCGGTACTGGATCCGCGCGGCCGGAATTCCGGAGTCGTCGGTTTTCACGGGATCGAGGACGACTCGGTTCGACTCCTCGGGAAGGTCCTCGGCGATGATGCCCCACATCGCGGAGCGGCCAAGCCTCTTGCGCAGCTGCTGATGGAAGCCAGGTCCCCAGATCGCGTTCTCCTCGCCCCACGGATACGCGTGCGTCATCGACAGCGGCCCGCCGGTCGGCTGCAGACCCCATTTGGCACCCCGCACGAAACCACGCGACGCGTCCGTCTCATAGAACTCGAGCGAATGAATGTGCTGACCCCAGGCGCCTTGCCACGAACCGAGGTCGTCGTCGAACAGGCCGACGACTGTCCCGAAGGGATGCATCATGAGGCGCTTGCCGACCAATCTCGAAGAGTTCGCGAGGCCGTCGGGCTGGGCGTCGGTAGCCGACAGGAGCAGCATCCGCGGAGTGCCGATCCCGTTGCACGCGAGGATGGTGACAGCGGCGCGCTGAACGTGCTCCTTGCCATCGCGGTCCACGAACAACGCTCCGGTGGCCAGGCCGTCTGGACCCACGAGCAGGCGCTTCACCCTCGCCCCGGTCAGCAGCGTGACCCCCCGCTCGACGGCCACCGGCCAGTAGGTGCGGTCGACGCTGGCCTTCGCGCCTTCGGAGCAGCCCCATAGGCAAGTGGCGCGTTGCGTGCACGGGTTGAGGCGGCCGTAACGTTGGGTTGCGATCGCATTCGGTCCCGGCCACCAGTGCCAGCCGAGATCGTTATGCGCCTTCGCGACGCGGCGGCCCATCCGGCCGAGCGGGACAGGGGGCATCGGCGGACCTTCACCGGGAGGAAAGGCGGTGTCGCCGGCCAGACCGGAGACGCCCCAGTCGCGCTCGGCGCGCACGTAGTAAGGCTCGAGGTCCTCGTACGTGAACGGCCAATCATCCGCGACCCCGTCGAGCGAGCGCACTCGAAAGTCCGAAGGCAGGTTGC
>CATPBF010000194.1 GCA_955652585.1 Candidatus Dormiibacterota bacterium
ATGCACGGCGGCCGCTTGACGAGTCACGTCCACGACTACCGATCGCATGTCGACTGGCGCGAGCTCCAGTCGAAGCCCTGAGTCCGCGCGCGCCAGCGTCAGCAATCGATCGACCAACCTGCTCATGCGCTCGCTTTCCTCCGCGATGTCCGTGGCGGCCGCACGTTGGACGGCTTCCGCGATCGGTGGCCCTTGCGCAAGCAAGCCCGCGTTGCCCTGGATGGTCGTCAGCGGCGTCCGCAGCTCATGCGACGCGTCGGCGACGAAGCGTCGCTGCGCGTCCAGCGCGGTGGATAGTCCGCGAAAGGCATCCTGGAGTTCGTCCAGCATGCGGTTGAAGCTCGAGGCGAGCAGCGCCACCTCATCGCGACTTCGTGGAGCGGGCAGCCTGCGTCCGAAATCGCGCGTGCGGCCGATCTCTCCCGCCGCCCCCGCCACCACCTTGAGCGGACGGAGCGCCCTCCCGGCCACAAGCCACGAGGCGGCAAGCGCCGCCAGCAGGGTGGGCACGCCGGAGATGATCAGGAAACCGACAATGCCTGAAAGGTTCGACTGCGGCACCCGCGTCGACTGGCCGGTGACGACGTACCCGCCCGTGAAGGGCAGGGCGTAGAGCCGGAACGTCGCCCCGCCCGGCTCGATCACATTGGCGAAAGAACCTCGAGCGGCCGCCGACTGGGTAAGGAACGGCGGCGGAACGGCCGGCGGAGATCCGTTCAGCTGCGCGGTCGAGTAGACGATCGACCCATCGGGCGCGACCACCTCGACAAAGACATCGGTGCTGCTCTTGAGGTCCGCCGGCGCAAGCGGCGCCCTCGGCGCCAGGTCGGCTGGGGATGAGGCGGCCAGGGCGGCCGCGGCCTCGTGCGCGCGAGAGCGCAGCGCGTCGTCCTGGTTCGTGTTCACCCCCCGCGCGAAAAGCGAGTACAGGAGCCCTCCGAAAATCACCAGCGTCAGCGCGACCACTCCGACCCCGAACAGGGCCAGTCGAAGGCGAAGAGACATCAAAGCTCGCGCAACGCGTAGCCGGTGCCGCGGACGGTGTGGAGCAGCCGCGGCTCGCCGGCCTCTTCCAGCTTCTGGCGCACGTAGCCGACGTAAACGGCGACCACGTTGTCGCCCTCGGGCTCGCCCGCCCACACCGCCTCCAGCAATTGCTCGCGGGTAAGCACCTGGCGAGGGTGGCGGAGGAAGTGCTCGAGCAGCGCGAACTCGGTGTGGGTGAGCGCCAGCGGCCGCGAGCCTCGCCAAGCGCCGCGGGTGGCGGGTTCGAGGTCGAGGTCGGCGAAACGGAGATGGTCCGTCGGACCGGCACGGCGAAGGAGCGCGCGCACGCGCGCGAGGAGCTCCTGGTAGGCGAACGGCTTGACCAGGTAGTCGTCCGCGCCGGAATCGAGCCCGCGCACCCGCTGCTCAGTTCCGCCGAGCGCGGTGAGCATCAGGATCGGAAACTGGGCGGTCGCGCGCAGTCGCCGGCAGACGGCGATCCCGTCGAGGCCCGGCAGCATCACATCGAGGATCACCAGGTCGGGAGGCCGGTCGCGCGCGCGGCGCAGGGCATCGTTGCCATCGCCCGCAATGGCGACCTCGTGACCCTCGGCCGTCAGGACGCGTTGCAGGGTCGCAGCCAGGCGCGTGTCGTCCTCGACCACGAGGATCAGCGAGCCACTCATCTCACTGGGATATATAAGACTGGAGTGAGGATTTCATAAGAGCTTGAAGAAACTGGCTTATATGATCTTGGGCCTGCTCGCGACCGGGTTGGCCGTATCGGTCGTCGTGACCCAGCACACCAGCTGGTGGCAGCTCGTGGTCTTCGCGATCGCGCCAGACCTGCCGCTGCTGTTCGGCGCCGGCACCGGCCTCGAGCGCGGCCAGCTCCACCCCCGCGCCGTGCCGTTCTACAACGCCGTGCATCGTTTGTGGGTACCGGCGATCCTGGTCGCGGTCATGGTCGTTCTGCAGTCACCCGGCTGGCTCGCGGGAGGCCTCGCCTGGGTCGCGCACATCGCCTTCGACCGAAGCCTGGGCTTCGGCCTGCGCAGCCCCGAGGGCTTCCAGCGCGCCTGACAGCGGGCGAGCGGAGCGCCGGCCGATGCTGACCGCCGCGACCAACGCCGCCAGGAGGGACGCCACAGCGTAGGTCACGAACGCGGCCTGAATCCCGGCCAGGGACCACGCCAGTCCGCCGAGGAGCGGGCCGAGCGTCACGCCGACGTTCTCGAACTCCCCGAACAACCCCATGGCCAAGGCGTGGCTCCTTCGAGGCGACGACTCCGAGATCCAGGCGGTCGCTGCCGGCCACAGGAGCGATGCGCCGACCACGCGCAACACCGCACCTAGCACGACCGCCCCAAACGCTCCGGCGACTGCGTACACCGCGAACCCCGCCGCCGATACCACGCCGCCCGCAATCATGGTCGCGCGGCGGCCCCATCGGTCCGACGCCATCCCACCGGGGACGAGGAGCAAGCCTCCGAGCATCCCGACGATGAACATCGCGGTGCCCGCCGTGGTGGCGGAAAGGCCGAGGTGCGACGTGACCAGTAGCGGGAGCAAGGCGAGCTCGCCCCCTGCGCCGATCTGGAACAAAAGCACGATCGACGCGGTGATGATCATCACGCGGATGACGCTCATTCCGTTGGGCTGCGATGAATGCGTTGCTTCGGGCGCCGCGCGCCGCCCGCCGGCCTCCGTGTAGCCGCGAAAGACCAGAAAGACAAGCGCCGCGCTCAACGCAGGCATCACCGCGGCGATGTAGAGCACTGTTCGAATTGGCATATGGTCGATCAGCAGCCCTCCGGCGCCGGCGCCGATGGCCTCTCCGATCACCCACTGCGCGGCCAGTAGGGCCAACCCGGTCGCCTGATACTGCGGCGGGAGTGAGGTCCCGAGGAACGATCGGCCGATCGGCCCTACCGCGACCATCATCCCCGAGGCAAGGAGGTATGCGATCGCGATGAGAAAGACCGAATCGGCGCGCGCGAGCAGCAGGATGCCGGCCGCGTAGAGGATCAGCGACGCGATCATCGGAATGCGGTACCCGATGCGGTCCGCCAACACGCCCCACACCCATTCGAAGATGAACATGCCGAGGCCAAACATCGAGAGCGCGATGCCGATCTGGCCCGGGTCGGCGTGGAGTCCGCGCAGCTCCAGAGGAATGGCGATCAGTAGCAGTCCCGTCGCGAACGTCGAGACGAACAGAGCGGCGACCAAAGCGCCGCTGCGGCTCCGAATCAGAGTTGCTGCGATGCTCGCAGCCTACCCTGTCGTGTACTCCAGTTCGGTGAGCGTCACGCTCTTGCGCGTGGTCAGGCGTCCGACCAGAGGCGAGAGGTAGGTCCCGGACGTCGGCGCCACGTCCGCGTAGTCGCCCCCGACCGCGATCGTCAGGTAGCCCAGCCCACCCCTTCCGGCGTTGGTGGGGTCGAATGGCCAGGCGATCGCATCCCCGGTGCCATCGTTCGTCGGCAGCACGACCTCGACCCACGCGTGCGTTCCACCCTGCCCGAGCAGGTGGCCCGACACGTAGCGCGACGGGAGGCCGCAGGCCCTGGTGATCGCGAGCATCACGTGCGCATAGTCCTGGCAGACACCCGAGCCGATCGCCAGCGCCTCGGCGGCAGTGGTCCGCACACCGGTCACACCGTGCTTGTAGGTCATCGATTGGTACACCCAGTCGTTGATGGTGTCCGCGAGCGGCAGGCCCCATTCGGCCGAGCCCGCCAAGACCTCGGCCGCTCGCTGGATGCGGTCGTCGGCAGCAGTCAGCGCCGACGGCTCCAGGAGATACCCGTCGGCGAGCCAGCCGTCTAGCAGCCGGTTCGGCTCCGATGCGTGGCGCTCGACCGAGACCTCGGCCACGAATTCGATCGCCCCAGACACGCGCGGGGCGAAGACGTCGACGACCAGGTTGCCGAATCGATCCTTTCGATCCTCGTAGCGGACGCCGTCAGGCTCGACCAAGAGCCGGTGACGAAGCCGGCGCTGGTCTCCAAACCGTTCCGGCGGGATGACAACCAGGCGGTGACTCAGGTCGCGGACGGGCTCCGGGTACTCGTAGCGGAAGCTCTGCTTGACGAGGTAAGTGGCCCTGCGGGCAGCATGCCAGTCCACCGACGAGAGCTCGATGGCCATCATGCCGCCTCCACGACATCAGCCCAAACGGTCATCGACTTGAACTCGGCCGGACCGAACGTGGTCAGCATGGCGACGTCGAGGGCGTCTCGGCCACGCCCGATCAGCACACGACCCACCCGCCTTGCGTTGTTCCGCGGATCAAATGTCCACCAGCGGTCGCCGAGCCAGACCTCCATCCAGGCGGCAAAGTCCATCGCCTCGGGCGGGATGGGCACGTAGATGTCAGGCAGATAGCCGAACACGTAACGGGCGGGGATGTTCATCGCTCGGCAGAACGATACCGCGAGGTGTGCGAAATCACGGCACACTCCCTCGCGGCTTCGGAAGACGTCCACCGCCGTCGTCAGTGGGTTGCTGGTGCCGTATTGAAACCGGAGGTTGTGGTGAACCCAATCGCAGATCGCTTGCACGCGCGCCGCACCCGGTTCAGTCGATCCGAAAAGCTCCCAGGCGGTGCTCATGAGCTCGTCGGAGAGGCAGTAACGGCTCGGCAAGGTGTAATGCAAGAGCTCGCCCGGGATCTCCTCCACGGGAGCCTGCCCCGCCCCGGATGGGTCGGGGTCGGCCTCGTCCGGGACGACGCAATGGGCGTCGTAGCGAAGCGTCAGGGCGCCTTGCGGGGCAACGATCCGCTTCACGGGGTTGCCGTAGATGTCGGCGTACTCGTCCACCGGGAGCGGGGGCGAGGTGGTCCAGCTCTCTGTGACCAGCCGGTGGCGGGCATCCGAGCGGGGGCGCACTTGAACCGTCATGGTGGTCGGCGCGATCACGTCGTAGTTGAACTCGCAGCCAACCTGGAGCTTGATCGTCTTTCCTGGAGGCGGAATGGCGCAGACACTATAGCTGTGCCTTCCGCTGAATCCCTAGGTGCCACCTACCAGACCAACGGCTTCTATGACGAAATGCTTGCGGGTGGCGGCCAGCCTCGGCCCGTCTACCGCCGGCTCTACGAGCTCTTGAACCGGCTCGGCCCGGCCGAGCTGCAGCGCCGCCACGAGCTGGCCATGCAGATGTTTCGCAACCACGGAATCACCTTTGCGGTCTACCCGGACGCGCAGGGCAATGAGAAGGTCTTCCCCTTCGACATCATCCCGCGGGTGATCTCGGCACGGGCCTGGAAGCGCCTCGAGGCGGGCCTGAAGCAGCGGTTGACGGCGCTGAACCTGTTCCTGGATGACGTTTATGGCGACAAGCTGATCTTGAAACAGCGGGCGATCCCGCCTGAAATCGTGCTCAGCAGCCCGCAGTACATGCGGGAGGTCGAGGGCTTGCCCGTGCCGCATGGCATCCACTGCCAGATCGCGGGCATCGACCTGGTTCGAGACCACAAGGGCCAGTTCTTCGTGCTCGAGGACAACCTGCGGACCCCATCGGGCGTCTCGTATGTGCTCGCCAACCGCTACGTGATGAAGCGCGTGCTGCCTGACCTTTTCGCGGGCTACCCCGTGCGGCCGGTCGAGGGCTACGTCCATGAGCTCCTGCGCCATCTCCGGTGGCTGGCGCCGCCTGGGGTCGATGACCCGACCGTCGTGCTGTTGACGCCCGGGATCAACAACGCCGCCTACTACGAGCACCTGTACCTGGCCAAGCAGATGGGCATCGAGCTGGTGGAAGGCACCGACCTTGTCGTCGACCAGGACCATGTCTTTATGCGCACTACGCGCGGCCTGCGGCCGGTCCATGTCATCTACAGACGGCTCGACGATGAATGGCTCGATCCGATCTTTGGGCGCCAGGAGTCGCTGGTCGGGGTGGCCGGCCTGGTCAATGCCTACAGGGCCGGCAACGTAGCGATCGCCAACGCCCTCGGCAACGGGGTGGCGGACGACAAGGCTGTCTATGCGCTGATCCCGAAGATCATCCGCTACTACCTCGGTGAGGATCCGATCCTGCCCAACGTGCACACGTACGTCTGCGCGATCGATAACGACCGCCGCTACGTGCTCGAACATCTCCAAGAGCTGGTGGTCAAGACCGTCGACGCTTCGGGCGGCTACGGGATGCTGATGGGGCCCTCGTCGACCCAGGACGAGCGTGACCTGTTCCGGCAGCGCATCGAGGCGCGGCCACGCGCCTTCATCGCCCAGCCTGTGGTCGCCCTTTCGGTGCAGCCGATCCTCGACGGGGGGCAGTTGCGCCGCGCCCACCAGGACCTGCGCCCGTTCGTGCTGACGGGCCCCGAGGTTCACGTCACGCCCGGCGGGCTGACACGCGTGGCTCTAAAGCCCGGTTCTTTCATCGTCAACAGCTCCCAGGGCGGCGGCAGCCGCGACACGTGGGTGATGGCCGACGACGATAGTGATTCGCACCGAGTGGACGGCGATGCTTAGCCGGGCTGCCACCTCGTTGACGTTGCTGGGCCGCCACCTCGAGCGGGCGGACCACCTCGCCCGCATCCTTGGCGTGCACGTCGCTTTATCCCTTGATCGCACCGACGAACCGGGTCCGGACTTCTGGATCCGGTTCATGGAGCTGGCCGGATGGCCCAGCGTCACCACCGGCCGCCGCGACCAGGCGGTCGAGATGATTGTCGGCGGCACGCTGGGGCCTTCGGTGCGATCGAGCGTCGACGCGGCCCGCTCGGCCGCGCAGGCGGTGCGTCCGTCTCTGCCCTCGGAGCTTTATGAACAGGTCAACGCGCTCCACTGGCGGGTCCACGAGGCGGCCTGGCAGCCCGACCTGTATCCGTTCCTCTCGGACGTCCAGCTGAGCATCCGGCTCGTGGACGGGCTGATGGAGGACACGATGTCTCATGACGAGCCTCGGGATTTCGTCCGCCTGGGCAAGTTCCTGGAGCGGGCCGGCAACGTGACCGGACTCGTGACCCGCAAGTCGGCTGAGCTCGCGGACGCGCCCGAAGATGCACTGGAATGGACCGCCGTCCTCAAATCATGCTTCGCGTTCGAGTCGTACCAGGCTCGCTACTCGGGTGGCGTCACGCCCGAGCACGTGATCGAATGCCTGCTGCTGGACGCCACCCTCCCACGCTCCGCGCGGTTTTCTGCCGGCGAGGCGCTGATGGCCGTCTCGCGAATCGATGGCCCGGGTCGGCGCTCGCGTCCGCGGCGACTGCTGACCCGGCTCGAGTCGGTGTTCGAGCAGGCCGACACTCGCTTGGTCGACGAGAACCCGCGAGATTTCGAGGCGCAGTGTCGCGATCTTCTGCGCCAGCTCGAGGTGGCGATGCGCGAGGCCTACTTCCATCCGAGCAAGGTCCCGGCCAGCGTGATGGGCGACGAGGGCAGGGCGATGCCTCAGCAGCAATGAAACTCGAGATCGTGCACGAGACCCGATACCGGTATGTGGGCGCAATCGCGGAAACGGTCATGGAGGTGCGGCTGCATCCGATGGACGGCAATGGGCAACGGTGCCTGAAGTTCGACCTCAACGTCAGCTCGGGAATCGAACCGCGCGCCTATCGGGACGGCTACGGAAACAACGTGCACTACTTCAATCTGGTGCGCCCGCACACTCGCCTGAACGTGATCAGCCGATCGGTGGTCGAGACTGGCCTGGAACCGGACGCCGCTCCGGGCGAGGAGCTGGTTCAGGACTTCCTCCGCTACCGATCACCAGTGAAAGACGTGCCGGGCGTGCGTGAGCTTGCGAGCAGGCATCCCATCACCCACCCTGGGTCGGGGCCGGATGTGGAGCGGGCGCTCGACGAGCTCACGGTGACGATCAACCGAGAGTTCGCTTATGACCGCGCGGTGACCAACGTCTACAGCGCCGTCGACGACGTGTTGGCGCTGCGCGCCGGCGTGTGCCAGGACTTCGCGCACCTGTTCATCGCCGTTGCCCGTGCCATGGGCGTGCCCGCCCGATACGTCAGCGGCTACATCCACGACCCGCGTGAAAGAGGGGTCATGGGCGCGTCCCACGCGTGGGGCGAAGCGTGGGTGCCAAAAAAGGGCTGGGTCGGCTACGACGCGACGCATCCCGTGCGGATCACCGAGCACCACGTGCGCGTGGCGGTCGGCCGGGACTACAGCGACGCGGCCCCGACCCGCGGCGTCTTTGTCGGGTCGGCCGCGGGGACGATGAACGTCAGGGTCAGAACCCGCGAACTCTAACTATTGATAAAGAAGCTCGACCGAAGCTTTGTGTCCGGCCCAGGCCAGGTCGAAGTGCCAGCAGCCGGGCTGCGGCACATCGATGGTCGACGGATAGATCTCGCCCGGAGATGAGTCAGCCGGCTGGCTTTGCGTGATGGCCGGGGCGGCCGCACCGAGCGGGTGACCGCTGATCCCGAGCCACGAGCCGTTTCTCGGCAGGCCGACGACCCAGAGAATTTTGTTGGATGGATTCTCCGGGTGACCGGATCGCAGCGGGTAGCCGAATATGAAGCCAGCAGCTTGCTGCGGGACAGCAAGGACGTACGGCGCTCCGTCAGGGTTGTTGTGGGCCCCCGCTTCATCAAGCCACGTTGGGACGTGGCCCTGGACAACCGCCGTCGCACCACAGCCGCCCGGGACGATGGTGGCGCCTACCGGCACATTGGCCTGCGAGTGTCCGCCGGCCGGAGGTGTCGAAGGCGAGGACGTCGTTGCAGAAGAGCAGCCGGCGAGGACGGCCGCAGCCAAGGCGAGCAGGAGTCTCCGACCCATGCAACCAATACACCGGCCGCCCACTGCAGGTTCGTTACTAGAAGCGGCGGCCGCGGACGTGGTCGATCGAGAAGCTCGCCGTGTCGGCGATCAGCATCACCGCCATCACGCCCGCTTCCACCGGGTCGCTGACCACGACGTCGGCGGCATCAGGCACAGACCCGGCCATGTTCGTGCAGAGGACGATGATCCCCGCCTCCTTGATCTCCCGCACCGCGCGGCTGATGTCGCCGCCCATCAGCGCGCCGGCCAGCACCAGCACCCGCGCGCGGTGCAAGCGGGCCACGGCGCGGACGGCCTGAGCGAGCTGCTCCTCCCCCACCAGCGGAATCGTGTCGACCGAGATGCGCTCGCCGCGAATGTTGTGCCGGTCCGCCTCCGAGATCGCGCCCTGCGCCACCATGCCCACCTGGGCGCCGCCCCCGACGACGATCACACGCTTGCCGTAGATGCGTTGAAACGTCGGCACCCGACTGACCTGGGTGATGCCTTCAAGGCCGACCAGGTCCGCGATCAACTTCGTTTCGTCGCCGGCGCCCGTGACCTCGAGCTGCAATTCGGCCGCATGCTCGCGGTGGGCCCCGCCGGCGATGTAGGTGACATTCGCGCCGTGCTTGAAGATCGCCTCCGAGATGCGGTAAAGAACGCCGGGCTCGTCACGCGTTGTGACCAGGAGCCCTAAAACCTCGGCATCAGACATGCGCAGAAGATAACGCCAGACGCGGCTAAGCTTCGGCAGCGTGCGGCCAGCGCGGCGCGCCGAGCTCGCGCGAGACGCCGCGGGCGGCCTCACCGACCGCTGCCGACAAGCCACGCGCGAGGCCGCGTGGAAAGATTCGCTCCGTCGCGTCCACCACGCCGATGGCCCCGACCGCGGTGCCGGCG
>CATPBF010000195.1 GCA_955652585.1 Candidatus Dormiibacterota bacterium
CCTTGTCTTCGTTGACGTGGACAACCTTCGCGCCGTGCTTGCCGAGCGTTGCCCCGGCGGCTTTGGCGCCGGTCCCCAGCACCACCGCCTCCACGTCGCCAAGCTCCCGCGCTTTGGCCATCAGCTCCAGCGCCGTCGGCTGCAGCTTGCCCTGGCTCAGCTCCGCGTAGACCCAGATCTTCGCCATCTAGACCACTTTCGCTTCGCTTAGGACCTGGAGTATCCGGTCCACTGCGGTGCCGTCGAACTCGATGATCGTGCCCGCCTTGCGGACCTCGGCCTGGGCGACGCCTTCGATCGTCTCAGCGGGCTCACCTCGCTCGATGTCCAAGGCGCCTAGCGCGAGCAGCTTGATCTCCTTCGACCGCGCGGCCATGATGCCTTTCAGCGACGCGTATCGCGGCTCGGCGATGCCGGCAGTGACCGTAATCAGGACCGGGGTTGAAGCCTCGACGACCTGGTAGCCGTCCGCCGTCTGGCGGTGGACCCTCACCGTCGAACCGTCCACCTCGACCTTCTTCGCGATTGTCAGTTGCGGCATACCGAGCAGCTCGGCGAGCATCGGCGGCACCATCCCGGTGCTGCCGTCGTATGACTCGGTCGCGCAGATGACGAGGTCGGGCTGCTCGGGCTTGATCGCGGCCGCCAGGACGCGCGCGGTGAGCAGCGCGTCGGCGCCCGCCAGCTGGGGGTCGCTGATCAGCACTCCGCGGTCAGCACCCATCGAAAGGCCTTTGCGGATTGCGTCCTTGGCGCGCTCGGGCCCCATCGAAACCAGGATCACCTCGCCGCCGTGGGCCTCTTTGAGCTGTAGCCCCTCTTCGATCCCGCATTCGTCGCCGGGATCGAGGACGACCTCCCGATCGCGCGCGAGCGTGTGGTCGGGCTCGAGGACGGTGGCGGAGTTCGGATCCGGAACCTGCTTGACGGTGACGACGATCTTCACGTGTAGGCCATTATCGCTGCGCCGGGAAAGCGTCATGGAATCGCTCGAAGTCCTCGGGAGTGTTGAGGCTTCGAAAGAGGTCGGGGTCGAGTCCCTCCAGCCAGGTGACATCAAGCTGAGCAGCGAGGTCCGCGGCCTTGAGGCGCCCGGCATCGAGGGCCGCAGTGACAGCCGGCAGCGCAGAGCGCCGATAGGCGGCACAGACAGGCTCTGGCTGGCCGCCCACGCGCGGCATCGCCGCGTCGCACCCGCGCGCCGCGGCGACGGCCATCTCTGCCACCTCGGGGGTCACGTACGGCATGTCGCAGGCGACCACGAATGTGACCTCGTGGCGAGCGGCGGTCAATCCCGCCTCGATGCCGGCGAGCGGACCCGCGGCGAGCTTGCGATCGAACACCAGCCGGAAGGGCACCAGCCTCTCCAGCTGCTCGGGTTCGGCGAACGAGACCACCACCTCTGCGAACGCGGGCCCCAGGCGTTCCACCATCCAGCGCAAAAGCGTGGTCCCCCCCACCTCGAGCCAGGCCTTGGGCCGGCCCATGCGCCGGCTGTCGCCGCCAGCCAGCACCAACAGCGTCGCCTGCATGGAACTATCATCGGGCCCGCCGTGAGAGCGATCGATTTCCACGTTCACCTGCCCACGCCGGGGTGGCTCGACGAGTCGATGAAGGGCTACGTGGAGGCTGCCGAGGCGTACTTTCGATCCAAGGTCGTGCGGCGCTCGCTGGAGGAGCTCGCCCGCGATTACGAGGACCTGGACGTGCTGGCCGTGCTCTTGGCGTGGGACGCGGAAACCGCCACCGGCCGCCCTCGGGTGCCCAACGAGCTCGTGGCTCAAGCCTGCAAAGACCATCCGAAATCATTCACCGGATTCGGCAGCGTCGACCCGCTCAAGGGCGACCGCGCGGTCGCCGAGCTCGAGCGGATCAGCGACCTCGGCCTCAAGGGCGTCAAGCTCCACCCCTCGCTCCAGGCCTTCGCCCCCGACGACGAGGCGCACTGGCCGCTCTACGAAAAGTGCGAGGAGCTCGGCCTCATCGTGCTCTTCCACACCGGGACCAGCGGCATCGGCGCCGGCCAGCCGGGCGGGCAAGGCATCCGCCTCGACTACGCGCGCCCCATCCGCCTCGATGCCGTCGCGGCTTCCTTCCCAAACTTGAACGTCATCGCCGCCCACTTCGGCTACCCGTGGCACACGGAGCTGCTGGCGATGGCCCTGCACAAAACGAACATCTACATCGACATCTCGGGTTGGGCCCCGCGATACATCCCAAGCGAGGTGATCCGCGACATGAAGGGCCGGCTGCAGGACCAATTCGTCTTTGGGAGCGACTACCCGTTCATCCAACCGAAGCGATGCCTGGACGAGCTGGCGACGCTGGAGATACCAGAGGCGGTGCTTCAGAAAGTGCTGATCGGCAACGGCAAACGGCTGTTGGGCCTGACTTAGCCAGCGCCGTGGGCGAGCTCGACGGCGGCTGGCCCCATGGCAGTCAGGACCCGATCGGGCAAGCAGCCGAGTTCCTCGTCTGGGCGCCCCTGATCACACAATCGGGCGGCGGCCTGCACGTCTTCTTGCCGGTGCTCGACCGCGGCCTCGACGCGGTGATTCACCGGCTCAACGATGGCGCTTACCTCGCATTGCAGGTCAAAGGCAAAACATCCCTTCACGGCCTAGAGGCTCCGATCGCGGTGTACGAAAAGCACCTCTTCACGCCTGACCAGCTCGTCATCGGCGTGCATCTGGATGGCGACCAATTGGGACCCTACGTGTTGGTGGCTGACGCCGCCACTTTCAAGCGAAAGGCCACGACGATGGTCGACCGCGGCCGAGTGATGCTGATCGCCGACATGCCAATACGCCCGATCCCTGGTCACAGCTGGTCGGAGGACCTGGTGCCCATTGAGAGGCTGGCTGAGCGACTGGGCGCAGCGACGCTGGCGCCAGCTCTGGCACTCGAGGCAGAGCCGGTTTCGGACGAAGACCGCGTGGTCGGATCGTGGGGTGAGCTTGAGGTGATCCGGCGACTTGCTTTTCTCGAAGACTGTGGCCTGTTCCGGCCATTTCCAGACAACGAGACGAATGAGATCCTGATCAGGCGCCTGGCGACGGGTCTCACAGTCGGGATACAGGTCAAGACGGGCCAACTGCCGGAGCCGGACGCCTATCGCAAGATCCTGATCAACAGGTCGAACTTCGTGCCCGCGCCGACCACATTTCTCGTCGCCCTTGGTTGGATAGTGCCAGAGCGCCGTTTCCACGAAACGTGCCTGGTGATTCCAAGCGAAGTCATACCCGCACTCGCATCCATCAATGGTCCGAATTACGAGCTGCATTTTCGCCCGGCCGGCAGCTCAAGGCCCAGCCGCCTCGACCGTTACAGGGTTCCTCTCGAATCAGTAGCCGAGACGGTTGCGCACCATCTCTAATGATCCGGACGGTCTACTTGTCCAGCCTGCGCCGGCGCTCCTCCAGCACCAGATCCGCAGCCGACTTGCGGGGTCCCCGTCGACGACGCATGGTGGCTTCCGCGAGATTTGCCCACTCGGCGAGGGTAAGCGGTATCGACGTCTCGTCACGCGTCTCTAGAACGGCCCCTCAGCAAGTATCGCGGCTGGGCCAGCACCCTTCTTGGATGCGAACAGGGCGCGAACAATCCCGCGCAGCAATCCGGTTCGCGGCGGAAGCGGCGGCAGATTCGGCTCCAGTTCTCTGTCGCTACGGCGACGCCTGTCGAGCTTCATGAGCTAATTCTACCCACCTAAATCAATCTGCTAACCGGTCGTGAAGGCTGACCATCACATAGTCGTTGGGCATTGTCGCCGGGTCGACCATCACAAAGCTTGCCCAAACAAAATCCTCACAGAACCTGATTCCCCATGGCTTTCCGCTGTCCGGGCTGGAGAAGCTTGGCAGGCCCCACCAGTGTGGGAGAAATGTTCCTTGCTCGCCCTCGACTTCCCACCTTAGGGCGACCACCCCAGGTGGCGCTACTCCCGTATTGAAAGCGACTTCACTCTCGACACACTCCCCCGGCTCAAGAGTTGGATCCTTGTCAGGCTTGAAGGTCAAAACGCCGCTGTTGTCGACGTCTAACTCGCCATTGACGAGCACAAGAATGTCCTGCGCTGCGTCGCGTCTCATTACTGCCGGATTGGTAGCTGTGGCTGGCTGCACATCGATAAGCGTGACCGTCGATCGCACTGCCTTAACCACGACAGCGCTCTCATTGGCTATGTGGCTGCGAACGAACAAAGTTCGCCCAACAGCCGCACCGCTTGGCGTTACGCGCACCGCGGCCGCTATACGAACTGTGGCCTGACCCTCCCGCCGGCGATGGTAGAGCACAAAGACCCAGAGACCCCCAACCACTAGTGCGACCAGCTGCAAAGCGCTGACTTGGGTCTCGGGCTTGAGGTTCCAGAAGTTCAACCATCGCGAGGATGCCCACGCCACCACATGTGGGCCGGTCGTCCAAACGATTACGACCAGGACAACAACGGTGGCAATGACAGCTACAACGCTGACTCGGACTCGATGCTTCCGGATCATCGCCGCCACCTAATGACGCACCGCCGGTCTCGTTTTAGCCGGCGAAGCCCGTTCGCCGAGTTGCAAGACAAAGCTCCAATTCATTTCGACAATTCATCCTCAACGATGCAACCGCGTTGTCAAGCGGTGCCTCAGAAAGTGCTGCTCGGCAACGGCAAACGGCTGCTGGGCTTGTCATAGCCGGCCGTCAGTCTCGCTGAGGCACGCGCCTCTAAAAGGACTCGTCGCGTAGGCAAGAAACCCACCGGCAGCTGGACCAGCTCGCCCGCCGCGACCGTAACCTCGACGCCGCTAACCGTGACCGAGCTCACCGATGCGGAAGGAGCCTCGGCCGCAAGCACGACCCGGGCCGCCCTTCGGGCCGCGCCGGCGTCGACGGTCATCACGCCATTCGCTCTCAAGCCCGCGGTGTCGAGCTGCTGTGCGGCCTCGATGGCAGCCGTGGCGGTCGCCTCCTGCAATGCGGAAGCGGCTGCGCCCACAGTCGTGACATCGATGGCGTAGGCCGCGAGCGGCATCAGCACGATTGCAAGCGCAACGGCGACGAAGGCCATGACCTGGCCGTGCTGCCCACGCATCATGCGGCCGTACCGTGCGTGCGCCACGGCTCTAGCTGAACCACCGCTTGGGCTCGCACTTGCAACCGATGCGGCAGCACCAACCCCGCCCACCCAACATCGACGAAGGCCTCAGCTGTGGCAGTCAAGCCGGCGGCGCGGGCGAAACTCCCGAAGGAAACATGGAGCGTTGCCCCGTGGAGCGGATACGCGACCACGACTTCGGCGAATCGGGCGCGTGCTGCGCGGTCCGCAGCCACCGGATCGGGCGCGCGCGCGGCGACGCTCGCGGCCGCGTGGGTCGCCGCGTCGAGACCGGCGCTGGCATCCTCGACCTGGACGACTGCGGCCACGCCGACAGCGAGGAGGATCACGACCGGCGCGCACAGCGCCAGCTCGAGCAGCGCCTGGCCGCGGCTCAGCCTCATCGCGAGAACCTCTCCTTGTCGAGGACTGCGTGGGCACGGAGAGGAAGGCCTCTACCGGGGACGATCGGGACCAGCGACGGCACCGATCCACCGATTTCAACCTCCAAGGCCGCGCCTAGATCGGTGGCGCACACCCAGAGCGCGGGCACCCGCGTCAGGTCGCGCGGGCACCATACAGACGCGGTCACGCCAACCAGGCTCGATGACAACGCACTTAGGGTCACTCCGGCTGCGACTTCGACGCCCGCGCCGGCTACCGTCCCCGCTCGCGCTCCTGCGAGCGCCGCCTCACGCGCCGCCGCGGACTCGCTTTCCCACACGGCCATTTCCACCGCGCCTAGCACCAACAGGAGCACGATCGGCCAGGCGAGCGCGAATTCCATGAGTGCGGTCCCGCGCTCCGTACGATTCACCTCAGGTTTCGCTGCAGCGCGGTGACAGCCGGGAACATGAGCACCGCCAGGAACGGGAGCAGGACGCCGACCGCCGCCGGCAGCAAGACATGGTTCAGCGCGCGGCGGCTGTGCGCGATGAGCTCGCGTCGCTGGGCACGCCTGAGGTCGATGGCCAGCGTGCGCACACCCTGGACGACGCCGGTTCCGTGTTCGCGGCTGGACGCAAGAATGGTGGCGAGGCTGCCGATGGCTGGGATCTCGAGCCGTTCGGAGTACTCGACCAGACGCGATTCGAACGACGCTGAGCCGGTCACTTGGGACGAGATCAGCAATCGGCGGAGGTCCGAGGCCAGCTCCCCCTGTACTTGCATGGTGACCGAGCCCAGGGCCGACAATGCGCTGCCACCGCCACCAAGCTCTAGCGTGAACAGTTCCAGCAGAGGGGCGAGCTCCCCCTCGATTCTCCGGCGCCGTCGCGCGATTGACGACCTCAATGCGAGCATGGGGAATGCGAATCCGGCAGCGATCCCTGCGGCGCAAGTGGCTGCTGCGCTGCCCGTGGACACGACCGATACCGTGCTTGCTCCGAGCATGGCCAAGCATGCCGACAGCGCGATCGCAAACACGGTGACGCGTTCTGGACTCTCACGCCAGCCTGCGCGCTCGAGGTCGTTCGCAAGCTGCGCGCGCACATCTCGCAGATGAATCGCCGGCACTATTGCCGCTCGACTCAAGCCACGCACCCGGCCGAGGGCCGCTACCCGTTGCGTCGCCCCACCGCACGCTACGTAGACCCCGGCCCCGCTCGACGCACCCGCGACCATCGAGGCGGCGATGAACGCCACGTCAGGCATCCCTGAGCCTCACGCGCTGTAGACCCGGGAGCAACAACAGGCGCCTCATCCACACGTAGCTGCACGCCATCACCGCGAGCATCGCCAGCAAGAAGGCTTGTCCTGTTGGATTGTGGTATGCATCGAGGTAGGGCGAGCGCAGTGTGGAGAGCACGACAAGGAACACGATCGGAAGCGACACGATGATCGCGGCGGCCGAACGCGCCTGCACCTGAAGCGCGCGAGCTTCGCGCTCGACCTCCTGCGCCCCGCTCACCGAGGCTTCTAGATCGGCGAATAGAGGCGCGAGCTCGCCACCTACCGGCCCCTGGATGAGGACAGCCGCAGCCAGCATGTCAAACAACGGCTCGCCGATACGGTGCCGGGCTGCGTTCCACGCCTGACGCCTGCCGACGGACGTCCCGGCGATGACGCGAAACTCCAAGCGCAACGGCGCCGGGCCACGCTCGCCGAGGACCGCGACCGCCGCGTGAACGCTGGTCGCGCCCGTCTCGAGTAGCTGGCGCAGCATCCGTACTGCGTCCAGCACCGCGTCCTGGCGAATGACTTGCCTGGATCGCATCCGTGCCGCGACCGAGCCCCGCACTAAGGCCACGCCTGCTATCGCGCCGGCAGCGCCCAACGCAGGGAGTCCGGTGAGCAGAGCAGCGCAGCAGCCAACAGCGGTGGCAACTACCGCCTGAACTACAGCGAGCCCAACAGCGCCATGAATCGTCCAACCTGCCCCGAGCACGAGAGCGTTCTCGTCTCTCCACCGGTTGGATAGGAACCGACGCAGCCAGGAGGGTATGACCTCTTCATCGGGCGCGGCTGGGGCTGGAACCGCGACTGCGACGATGGCCGCGGTCACCCCCAGGCCGGCGCAGAGGGCAGCGGCCACCTCAAGCATCGAAACCGTCCAGCAGTCGCGCCGGCTCGCAGATCCCAGCCAGCCGACCATGTGCGCGCTCGGGCACAGCCTCGAGGGAACCAACGCGGTGCCATCTGCAGTCAGGTCCGAGCGTCACCAGGTCGCGTACTACAGGACGGCCTGCGTCGAGGCCTGCGACAAAGCTCACGGACAGCAACCGCCGCGCTCGAGCGTCGGAAGGCGAAGGGGTTGGCCTGACGACCCCGCAATGAAGAACGAGGTCGACCGTGCTGACGACTTCGGACATGACCGTCTCCGCCCGAGGGGCATGTGGGCTGCGAAGGGCGAGCCGGACCAGCCGCGGGAGCGTTTCGCGTGGGCTCTCCGCATGAATCGTGCAGATGGATCCGGGATGCCCGGTGTTCATGGCATCGAGTAGGTCGAGCGCCTCGCCGCCGCGAACCTCTCCGATCACGATGCGGTCCGGCGACATTCGCAACGCTTCGTGGACCAGCATCTGGATCGTGATGGCGCCACGGCCCTCGGTGTTGGGTAAGCGACCCTCCAGAGAGATGCAGTCGGTGAGCTCGCGCCAAAGGTGTAGCTCCGCCTGGTCTTCGATCGTGACGACGCGCTCGTCGGGTCCGATGAGGCGGGCGAGCACACGCATGAAGGTCGTCTTGCCCGCGCCCGCCCCACCCGACACGAGGATGTTGAGCCGGGCCTCGATCGCTGCCGCCAGGAACGCAATGAGCTCGTGCGGTAGGAACCCAGATGCCGCCAGCGACGCGAGGTCGCGAAACCGGTCCGACGGATGGCGCCTGATCGTGACGCTCATCGGCCGCGCCGGGGGCGATAACGCTGCGTGCAGCCGGCTGCCCTCAGGAAGAGTCATGGTCACCGTTGGGCTGGCTCGATCGAGACGTGCGCTTGGCGTGCCGTCCGTGTACCAATGAACGAGCTCGACGAGCCCGGCCTCGTCCGTAAACGGCGGCGGGAGGATGTGGCGGCGGCCACCTTTGAACACGAAGCAGGCTTCCGTACCGTTGATGCGAACCTCCTCCACTTCGGGATCCGCAAGGTGTTCCGCCAGCGGACCGAGCGGAGTGACCGCGCTGAAGACGCGACGCCACAGCTGCTCGGACTCCTCGGGTGTCCCAGGTGGCGTGGCCTGTCGTTGGTCCTCGCCGACCACGCGACCAACCAGCTCGTAGACCCAGCGCTGGTCCTCTACTCGCAGGCGTGTGCGATCGCGGCGTGCGAGCTCCGACGCCAACTCGGCCTCGACCACTGCGCGGATGCGAGCCTCGGCTGTAGGCGACGCGATCGGGAGTACGGCCACGTCGATCTGCTACCTCTACCGTCCGGCGACCACGGCCATCGCGTCCTCAATGCTGGAGATCGGTACCTCGGTTGCATCCGCCGTCCCAGGCTCGGCCACGACAGCGGCGAGGTGCAAGCCGGCGGCCGCGAAGACAAAAGCAGCCGCTTCTTTCGCGGGCACCGCAACGATCAAGCCTCCGGAAACGACCGCCTGGACGTCCACGCCCTGCGCGAAAGGCACGACCGTCGGATGGTCAGCGCTGCCGCCGATCGAGAGGAGGTCAACCTTCGCGCCGTCTGGCGCTGGCGGCACGGCGCTCACAGGTATGAACACCAACCGACGATCTGCGAACGACGTCGAGGCCATAACATCGTTGCGCTGAATCAGTTGGCCCGCGGCAAGGTCGTGGGCGGCGCGCATCCCGGCGAGGTGTGACTCGTCACCCCGCGTGAACAGGAAGGCCGCGCCTCCCGCCACGCTCACGCTCCTCAATTGGATCGAGTCGGTTGACAACGCCGCTCCCGCCGGCAGGTCATGCGCGGCGGCGTAAACATCGACGGCATTGCGCGAGGGATCTGCGGCCACGAGCAAAGTGGCGCTCACTCCGCCTCCAACCAACAGCGCCGCCGCCGCGATCAACCATCTCTTCATTCGTGCACCTCGACGCGACCTTATGACGGCGCGCGTGTGGCGCCAACCGTGCTTGTTAAGGAGCGTCGCCTTTGGAGTGGTTGCCTACTTGTAAACCTATACTTGACAAAACGGCCAGCGCGAATATCGTGCTGACAAATGGCCTCCGCAACCATTCCGCGAACTGATGACGACGCCGTCGAAATGCGACGGCGCTCGTTGATGGCGGAGTCCGACGATTTGCTCGACGACGTTGAGAGGCTCCGCCTGGACGATCACAGCGAAGTTCCACGGCAGTTGCGCGAAGCGATTTGCACGCTACAGGTCCGTCTCGGCCGCACAGACCCAGCGGCGGCCCCGGCCACGTTGCATGCTGCGCACGATCTCGTCTTTGCGGTACAGCAGCGGTTGATGGCGGCCAACCCGAAGCATCCGAGGCCGAACCGGCACGCCGGACGGCCCGGGGGACAACCGGTGATCACCGTGGTGCGCGACGGAGGTCGTTGGAAGCTGCTCACGCTGCCTCCGCCGCCCGGTGGCGCCTCGGACGACGCGTGGCTAGAGCTGGTCGAATGCACGGTCGAGCGCGCGTTGGACCGCTGGTGTTACGCGCAACAGCATGCCGTGCGCGCGGCCCAGGAACGATACAAGCCGCACATCGCGCTCGCGGTCGCCCTCACGGCGTGGTCGAACTACTGGGAGCTCTTCATGGAGGCCGAGGAGATCAGAGCCCGGGTGGGCGGCTCGACTTCGACGCGGCCGCGAGAAATCCCTTCAGCTCCGCATGCGTGATCGGCGCCCCGGATTCGCGCACCCTCTGTGCGAACAACTCCAGAAAGGTGCGCAGGCCGTCGTCGTTGAGCGCGCTCGCGGCTTTGATGATGCCCGCGGCCTTGCTACGATCAGCCGGCTCGAGGATCTGCGCGAGGTCCTCCGCAAAGTCGGGCGGCAGGTGCTTCATCACGCCGGAGTGTACGGACGCACCCCTCTAGAATCCAGAGACCATGCAGCCGGTCGTGATCGGGGACGTGATCTGGGAACCGAGCCCCGACGTGATCGCGAGGAGCCGGCTGAAGCGGTTCATGGACGAGCACGGCATTGCGACATTCCCCGAGCTGTTAAAACGCGCGGACGAGGACATCGAATGGTTCTGGGACGCCGCCATCAAAGACATCGACATCGCTTTCTACCGTCACTACGACCAGGTGGTCGACCTCTCCGAGGGCAAGGAGTGGGCGAAGTGGTGGATCGGCGGGCGCATGAACATCGTCCAGAGCTGCCTCGACCGCCACCGGGATCGCGAGTTCCACGACAAGGTCGCGCTGATCTGGGAAGGGGAGCCAGGCGAGGTGCGCCGCCTGACCTATGGCGAGCTCGACCGAGATGTCTGCCGCCTGGCGGGCGCGCTGAGACGCCTGGGCGTGCGGCCCGGCGATCGGGTCGGGATCTTCATGCCCATGTGCCCCGAGGTCGCGGTCTCGGTGCTGGCGACAGCCAAGGTGGGCGCGGTGATCATCCCGATCTTCTCGGGCTACGGCCCCGAGGCGATCGCGGCCAGGCTTCAAGACGGCTCGGCGAAGGTGCTCATCTGCGCGGACGGTTTCTACCGGCGGGGGCAGGTCATTCCCATGAAGGAGACCGCCGATCGCGCCTTGCTCACGTGCCCGACGGTGACCAAGGTGATCGTGCATCGCCGCGTGGTGCGCGAGATCCCGTGGACGCACGGTCGCGACCAGGTTTGGGAGGTGCTGCTGGAGGACGAGGACGACCACGAGCCCACCCACGAGCTTGACCCCGAGGACCAGTTGATGATCATCTACACGTCCGGCACCACTGGACGTCCCAAGGGGACTCTGCATGTGCACGGCGGCTTTCCCGTCAAGGCGGCGCAGGACATGGCGCACGGTTTCGACATCGGCTCGGAAGACACAGTCTTCTGGTACACCGACATCGGCTGGATGATGGGCCCCTGGCTCATCCTGGGGTCGCTCGCGCTGGGGGCGACCATGGTCTTGTACGAGGGCACGCCGGATCACCCGGCGCCGGATCGCCTGTGGCGAATGGTCGCCGACCACAAGGTCACGGTCCTAGGCGTCTCCCCCACCCTCGTGCGCGGGCTCATGACCCACGGTGACGAGCTGCCGGCGCGCCACGACCTCTCGAGCCTGCGCATCCTCGGCGGCACCGGCGAGCCATGGAACCCCGAGCCGTTCAATTGGTTCTTCAAGCGCATCGGCGGCGGCCGCATCCCGATCATCAACTACACGGGCGGGACGGAGATCTCGGGCGGGATCCTGTGCGGCAACGTGATCACGCACCTGCGCGCCTGCTCGTTCGCCGGGCCGCTCCCGGGCATGGCCGCTGATGTAGTGGACGCGGAGGGCAACTCGGTCCGAGGCGAGGTTGGGGAGCTCGTGATCCGCAACCCATGGCCCGGCATGACGCGCGGATTCTGGGGCGACCGCGAACGCTACCTCGAGACGTACTGGGCCCGGTTCCCGGGCGTCTGGGTGCACGGCGACTGGGCCTACGTCGACCCCGAGGACGGCCTCTGGTACGTGCTGGGCCGCTCCGACGACACGATCAAGGTCGCCGGCAAGCGTCTGGGGCCGGCGGAAGTGGAGTCGGTGCTGGTCGGGCATCCGGCGGTGGCGGAGTCGGCCGCCATCGGCGTTCCCGACGAGCTCAAGGGCGAGGCGCTCGTCTGCTTCGTCATCCTGCGCCCCGGACGAGTCGCCAGCGATGAGCTGGCGCACGAGCTGCAGGACCTGGTGGCCGCGGCGCTAGGCAAGCCGCTGCGGCCCAAGGCCGTTCATTTCGTGAGCGACCTGCCGCGCACGCGCAACGCCAAGATCCTGCGCCGGGTGGTCCGCTCGGTCTACACGGGCAAGGATCCCGGGGACCTGTCCTCGCTCGAGAACCCGAGCGCGCTGGCCGCCATCGGCGCGACGCGCAGCTAGAAGCTGAGGACCTTGTCCGCTTCCATCGTGAGCCGCACCAGTTCGGGCGGAGTGATGAACGTCGCGTTGGGGGTCATCATCGACGGCAAGACCCCACGGGCCTCAGCACAGCCTTTTCAAACGTAAAAGGGAACGTTCTGCTCCAGGCACTTGTCCAGCAGGTCGCGCAGCGGCGGCAGGCCCTGGCCGTAGACGTTGGCGATGATGTCGGGCTTGAGGAGCTCGGCCGCGTCGCCGGCAAACGCGACCGCGACCTGGACGCCTGCGGGCGTGGCGCCATTGGCCGCGATGTGGAACGGAATGCTGGCGCGCGTGGGGTCGGTCGACCCGCTCGAGGCAACGATCAGGAGGCCAGGCACGACGACCATTATCACGGCTTGATGACGTCGGGGCGATTCACGTGAGACTCACACGCAAGGACTGGGTGAGGCTGCTCCTGCTCTGGCTGGGTGGGATCGACCTCCGCCTGACGCTGCTGGCGGTGCCGCCGCTGATACCTCTCATCCACCGCGAGCTTCATCTCGACGAGAAGGCGGTCGGTGCGCTGGTATCCCTGCCGGTGCTCCTGTTCGCGACGGCAGCGGTGCCAGGATCGCTCCTCATCGCGAGGCTCGGCGTACGCGGTGCGCTGCTGGCGGGGCTCGGCTTCGTGGCCCTGTTCGGCGCGACGCGCGGTCTCGGGCCGAGCACGCCCGTGCTGTTCACCTCTACCTTCCTGATGGGCCTGGGGGTCGCGGTGAGCCAGCCGGCCTTTCCCTCCATCGTCCGCGATTGGTTCCCGAGGCGCATCGCCCTCGCCACCGCCGTCTACAGCAACGGCATCCTCATCGGCGAGACGCTGCCCAATGCGCTCACGACGCCCGTTGGCGTCCTTCCCCTAGCTCATGGCGACTGGCGCTGGGCGCTGGCGACGTGGTCGGTGCTGGTCGCGGTCACCGCGGTTGCGATCGCGATCGCGGCGCCTAGGCGCGGGCCAAAGCCCACAGTGCCCACGCGATGGTGGCCGTCGTGGCGCGAAGGCCAGACAGTGCGGATCGGGCTTGTGATGGGGATGGCGTCAGCGGTCTACTTCGGCACCAACGCCTACATCCCCGACTTCCTCGACCAGACCGGACGCCATCAGCTCATTTCCCCCACGCTGGCGATCTTCAACGGCGCGCAGCTGCTGACGGCGCCCGTGGTAGCGGTCTGGGATCGGCTTCTGACTGGTCGCGTCGGGTTCATCGGGTCGTCGGCGCTGATGGTGGTCGCCCAGATCGGGATCGTGGTCACGCCCGGAGCCGGGGTGCTGCTCTGGGCGCTGGTCCTCGGCTTCGCCGCCGCGCTCGCGTTCATCGTCGTGCTCACCATGCCGCCACGAATCGCTGCCCCCGGCGATGTGCACCGGATGAGCGCGGGCGTGTTCACGTTTCAGTACGCGATCGCGTTCGTGGTGCCTCTTGTGTCGGGCGCCCTGTGGGACGCGACCGGCCGGGCCGTCCTGGCCTTCGTGCCCGGGATCATCGCGGCGGTGGTGATGGGCTGGCTGGCCCTGTCCCTCAGGATCCCGCCCGCCGTCCAGCCGCCGGCAGGGCCTTGATCAGGCGGTCGTATTCGGCCTCCGAGAAGGCGCGCAGCGTTTCGGTGGAGACGTTGCCGGCGCTTCCGGTCATCAGGGCGAACTTCGCCGCGGTCTCGTCGTCGGGCGCCTCGATGATGGCGATGATGTCGTAGCGGCCCAGGGTCAGGTGCGTGTGGAGCAGCTTGCCGCCGACAGCGGCGAGTGCCTTGGCCGCCGCCGCTCGGCGCTTGGGGTGGTCCTTGATGGATTTGATCCCCTGCTCGGTGAATTTCATCAACGATATGTAGGTCGGCATGGCGGTGCCCTCCCGGGTGACGATCTGACGTTCTCAGCGCGATGCTATCGCGCCTCGTGCCTCAGGGGAAGATGCCGTTCTTGAAGTCGTCGATGATCTCCTTGGCCGCGCGCGCGCCCTCCACCGCGGCTCCTTCCATGAAGCCCTGGAAGTTCGTCGAGCAGTGCTCGCCCGCGAAGTGGCATTTGCCGGTCTTCACGTTGGGCTGCCGCGCGCCCTCGTAGCCGCTGAACGACGTGTACTGGCCGACCTTCCAGTACGAGTACGAGCCCAGCAGGAAGGGGTTGATGAGTGGCACGTCGAGTGTCGCCCTGCCGTTCCACAGCCGGCTGATGCCGGGAAAGACATCTTCGACCTGGTCCAGGTACGTGCGTGCGAACTGGGCCACTATGACCGGATCGTTTGGGTTCCCGTGGAACGACGAGAGCGGCACTCCACCGCCTGTGTAGTCGACCATGATGCCCGTGGCGCCGTCTTGCCCGCGGGTCACGTCCCAACCGGCCTGATAGCCGGTGTCAGCAAAGCTGGTGCCGGTGCTGATACCCCATGGACCGGAGGTGTCCCAAAGGCGGCTGTCGAACTGCAGCTGGAGTTTGCAGTTCTTGCCGTAGCCCAGCTGCTGCACCGCCTTCTGCTTGAGCGTCGTGAAACCCGCGGCCCGGTATGCGGAGTCCGATGTGAGGATCGTCCTCAGGACTGAGAACGGGATCGCCATGATCACGCGGTCGACGGTTTGGTCGACCGTTCCTTCTGGGGCTTGGAAGGTCAACTTGAAGGTGTGGTCGGACTGGTGCACGATCCCGGTGAGCCTGTGGTGCACCTTGACGCTGCCCGGCGGCAGCGCCGCCGCGATCGCCTTCGGCAGGCGCTCGTTGCCACCGGCGATGTGAAAGGCCTCGTCCGAGGCGCCGAAGACGGCGAACTGGGCGGTGTTGAACAGCAGGTAGACGATGTTGAGTGCGCTCTGGTCGGTCGTCACGTTGCCGTACTCGATGTTGTAGGCGACATCCAGCAGCTGGCCCAGCTTGGAGCGGTGTCCGCCTGGGACGCGGCTCTCGATCCACTGATACAGGCTCATGTGATCCAGGTCGGAGCCGGCCTCGGTGAAGCTGTTGTACAGGGTCGGGAACGGCGCGGCATTGTTATCGGCCGTGAGTCGATCAAAGACGGGTTGGAAGTCTCGGTTCGCCCGTGCCGCCGGGTAGTACTGCCCGCCGAAGAAATATGTCTCCGTTGAATTTGGCGGTTCCGCGGCATGGAGATCGACTGTCGCGAGGTTGAACCGCGACGCAAGGCCCAGGATCGCGTTGTGCCCGGAGTCAATCAGCTCGCCACAGTGTTCGCTGGTCTGGCCGTGCAGCCAGGAGGTGGTGTCCGAATGCATGCGCCCGCCGACGCGGCTCGAGGCTTCGTATACCGTCGAGGCGATGCCTGCATCGTGCAGGCTGAGCGCGGCGTTGAGCCCGGCGATACCCCCTCCGACGATGGCGATGCGAGGCGCCTGAGCGAAAGCCGGCATGCGGCCGCTGAGCGCAGCGGCACCGATCGCTGCGCCGGTCACCTTCAGGAAGTCCCTTCGCGTCGGCCGGTGCCGGCGGCGCTCCTGTTGGACCCCGTCCACTGAAAGGCCCGACTGCTCGGCCTCTTTGAAGTCCTGGACGAGGCTCTCGAACAATCTCAGCAGTGGCGTACGCGCCATCAGTCTTCCTCCTGGTGGATGGTTGCTCGGTCAGATCAGAGACCGGAGACATCGCTCCCCTCCGGTTGAGCGATCTTATGGGATACGGAGCCTGGCGACGAGTTGCACAGCGGGGCGATCAGACTAGGCGCGGGCGATGTCAGGTTCGGGAACCGACGCGAGTCTCGCGACAGGCCGGGGCGGGCTCGCGCCCACGGTGGCGTCCAATACTCGCGTCTTGGTCGCAGGTCTCCTGTATGTCGCGTCCTACCTGCTGCTGTTTCCCTTAGGTTTGGTCGCCCTTGTGTGGGTGTTGATCACCCACGTCGACCCCTCGAAGAACGACACGGCCGCTGGGCTGATCCTCGGCGGAGCCTTGCTCTGGATCGTAGTGGTGATGAGCTTCTACGTCCGGTATGCTCTCATCCTTTTCCGTACGGCGCTGCAGGTGCCGTCCGGCGCTTCGCAGGAGGAGCTGCCCCCGGTCGTGGAGCCCGCGACTCCACTCATGGGTCAGGAATTCGACCGCTACGCCCGGGTGAAGACCCTCTTGGGCCGAGCGGGAAGATGTCGAATCGAGCTGCATGGCAACGGGATCCGGATCTGGCGTGGTCCGAGCCATCCGGAACCATCCTGGAGCTTCGTCTACAGCGACCTCCTGCAGGCTGAGGTTGTAACGCTTCTCGGCGGGTCGAGGGGGCCCGCCCCGTCCTATCTCCGCCTCATCGCGGCACGGCCGCGCATGGCCTTTCTGATCTCCTCGAAGAGCTGGAGCGGCGATCTCGTCAAGCGGCTCGCCGGCCACGATGTGCCCACGTTCCCTAGTAGGTAAAGATGGAGCGGGCGACCGGTCTCGAACCGGCTACCTCAACCTTGGGAAGGTTGCGCTCTACCAGGTGAGCTACGCCCGCTCGGGCGGCTTCAGATTCTAGGCGCTCAGGTTTTCTCGACGACTCCCTCGGATTCGGGCGCCGCCTCCGCGACCACCGACCTCACCAGGGCCGAATACTCCTCGACCAGCGCCGCCGAGCGAACCGGATCGAGCGTGGACGCGATGATGTGGTACTCCGGCTTGTCCGGATCGGGCACGACCAGCACCCAACCGCCATCGACGAACACCTTGACGCCGTCGGTGAGGTCGACCCGGTCCTTGAGGTGCTTCTCCATCATCGTCCGCATGACGCGGCCCTTGACGTCCCACGGGCAGAACTCGACCGCCCGCTTGTGCGCCACGGATGGAATGCGCTGCTTCAAGGCCGCGATCGAGCCTCCGGCCTGGGCCAGGAGCTCGAGGACGCGGACGATCGTGAAGATGCCGTCGAACGCGACCGCGAAATCGGGCCAGCAGTAGCCGCCCGAGCCATCCGAAGCGAGCACCGCGTCGGCATGCTGCGCCGCGCGCAGAACGGCGCCCGGTGTGATCTTGGTCGGCACGAACCGGCTGTTCATCTCCTCGGCGATCATCGAGAAGGCCAGCGAAGCCGACGCAGGTCCGAGCAGCATGCCCGGCTTGGCCGCCAGCGCAAGCTGGGCCAGCACGGCAAAGGCGGTGTCGTGGTCGAGGACCTCGCCGGTCTCGTCCACCAGGAAGCAGCGCTCGCCCGGCGAATCGATGAATGTGCCGACCTTGGCCTTGACCGCGGAGGTGATGACTCCCATCTCCAGGAGATGCGCGCGGAACGTGGTCTCGTCCTGTTCGATGATCACCTCGGCCGGCGACGCATTGAGAGGGATCACGGTGCAGTTCATCTCCTGAAGCACTCGCGGGAGCACCATCGCCGCGGCCCCGTTGTTGTAGTCGACGAGGACCTTGGAGGCCGCGCCGCGCACCGACTCCAGGTCGATCTTCGAGAGCATGTCCTCGACGTAACGCTCCGTCTGGCTGTCCCGGCGGACGATCCGACCCATCTCGTAGTGCAGGACGCGGCGGATGTCTTCGCGGAAGTAGAGGCTCTCGAGCTTGCGCTCGCCCCGGCTGTCGAGGTCGAGGCCGTGGTCGTCGAACAGGCGGATGTCGACCGAGCGTGGGTCGACGGGCGACGTTTGCACGTGCACCGCCGAGACGTGGTTGTGGCGAGCCCAGTAGCGTGAGACCGGCGCCGGTAGGACCGACAGGTCGGTGGCGTTGGCGCCCGAGGAGATCATCCCCGAGATGACCGCGCGGTGGATCATGCGCGCCGACCGCGTGTAATCGCGCGAGATGGCGATCTCGGTCCCTTTCGGGCTCAGCGCCCCCACCGCGGCCCCGAGCCGCGACGCGAACTCCGGCGTGAACTCCACGTTGGTGAGGCCCGTCAGCCCGTACGAGGTGAAGAGCCCGCGCTTCCAGGAACCGGCCCAGATGATCGATTCGTGGACGACGGCTCCCGGCTCGACCTCCTTGTTGGGCCAGATGCGGACGTTGGGGTTGATCGTGGCGCCGTTTCCGAGCACCACCTCGCTGCCGATCACGCTGCCCTCCTCGAGGAGGCATCCGTTCTTGATCGTCACCGAGCGGCAGACCACAGCCCCCCGAAGCCGCGCGTTGAGGCCCACGTAGGAGTGGTCCCACAGGATCGAGTTGGAGACCTTCGCCAGCGAGTCGATGGTCGTGTAGCTACCGACCACGCAAGGTCCGTTGACCCAGGCCCCGCTGCGCACCTTCGCGCCCGCGCAGATGAGCGCGGGGCCGTCGATCCTAGCCCCGTCCGAGACCTCCGCCTCCTGATGGATCCAGATGCCTTCGCTCGAGCGATCGGCAGGGATATCGACCTTGACGCGGCCCTCGAGGCAATCGAAGTTGGCTTTGACGTAGGCGGCGTGGTTGCCGACGTCTTCCCAGTAGCCGGACGTCACCCAACCGAAGACGGGCTCGCCCTGCTTGAGCAGCTTCGGGAACACGTCGCCCGACCAATCCGTCGGCTCGCCCGGCCGGAAGAAGTTGAACACCGCGGGGTCGAGGATGTAGATGCCGGTGTTGGCAAGGTCGGAGATGACCTCGCCCCAGCTGGGCTTCTCGATGAACCGCTGCACCGCGCCGCCCTCGTCGACAACCACGACCCCGTACTCGAGGGGGTTGGGCACGGGCTTGAGCACGATCGTGGCGAGGGCGCGGTGCTCGCGGTGGAAGCGGACCGCGGCCACGAGGTCGATGTCGGTAAGGGCGTCGCCCGAGATGACCAGAAACGGCTCGGTCAGCTGCTGGCGCGCGAGCATTACGGAGCCGGCGGTGCCGAGCGGAGAGTCTTCGACCGAATACGTCAGCGACACGCCCTGCTCCGAGCCGTCGCCGAAGTAGTTGCGAATCGACGCGCCGAGGTACTGCACGGTGGCGATTACGTCGCGCATCTGGTGGCGACGCAGGTGCAGGAGGATGTGCTCCATGATCGGCCGCCCGGCGACCGGCACGAGCGGTTTCGGCTGACGGCTGGTAAGCGGGCGGAGGCGAGAACCCTCGCCACCCGCCATGACCACGGCCTTCATATCCCCTCCTCCCTACCGAATACCATCGTATGCCGATGTTGGATGAACTCAATCATTTCGCCCACGACCTGCTCTGGACCTGGCAGCCTCGCATTGAAGAGCTGTTTCGGGCGCTGAGCCCCGAGCTCTGGGAATCCACGCGGCAGAACCCCGTCCTGCTGCTGGCGCAACTCGGCGAGCATGGGGTCGCCGATGCGCTCGAGCGCGACGAGGTGAAACGGGCGCTCGAGGACGCCCGAGCCGCCTACCGCGAGTACTACGACCGCCGTCCGCCGTTCATGGACGCGCACGCGCCGATGGTCATCGCGTACTTCTCGCTCGAGTTCGGGCTGGCCGAGTGCCTGCCGATCTACTCAGGCGGCCTCGGCGTCCTCGCCGGCGACCACCTCAAGGCCACCAGCGACCTCGGCTTACCCCTGGTCGCGGTGGGCCTGTTCTACAAGCAGGGTTTCGGGCGCCAGGAGATCGACGGTTACGGCCGCCAGGTCGAGGTGTACTTCGAGAACCGAGGCGAGGAGCTCCCCGTGCGCAGGGTCGAAGGGGTCGAGGTGGATGCGCCGATCGGCGACCGGAAGGTGAAGATCGGCGTCTGGCGGGCGCAGGTCGGCCGCGTGCCGCTCTTCCTCCTCGACACCGACCTCGAATCCAACCCGCCCGACCTTCGCGCCATCACCGATCGCCTGTACGTGCCCGAACCGGATCGCCGCCTGCGGCAGGAGATCGTGCTCGGGATCGGCGGCGTGCGAGCGCTGCGGGCGCTGGGGATGGTCGCGGGTGTCTTTCATCTCAACGAGGGGCACAGCTTCCTGTGTGCGATCGAACGCATCCGCGAGCTGCGCACGTCGCGGCAGATGACCCTCGAAGAAGCCCGGCTCGTCGCCCGCGCCGGGATCGTGTTCACCACTCATACCCCGATCGCCGCCGGCAGCGATTACTTCGAGCCCGGTCTGGTCTGGGATCTGCTCAACCCATACCTGAACGAGGTCGGCATCTCGTTCGACCGGTTCATGGACCTGGGCCGCCAGCGTCCAGGCGATCCGCGCGAGCGGCTGTGCACCACCTATGCGGCGCTCCGGCTGGCCGACCAGGCGGTCGGAGTGAGCCGCCTGCACGGCGCCGTCTCGCGGCGTTTGTGGAAGGACGTCTGGCGGGGGCTGCCCGAAACGCAGGTGCCTATCGGCTCCGTCACGAACGGCGTCCACATGCCTACGTGGGTGGCGCCGGAGATCGCCGAGCTGCTGCGGCGCTACGTCGGGCCCGACTGGTGGGACCTCGACGGCAACGACGGGCGATGGCATGCGGTCTTCGAGATCCCCGCGGCCGAGCTGTGGGCGGTGCACCTCGAGCTCAAGAAAAAGCTGATCACAGTAGCCAAGGCCAGGTCGGTCGAGGCAGAAGGGATGAACGAGCAGGCGCTCACGTTCGGGTTCGCGCGCCGCTTTGCGCCCTACAAGCGCGCCAACCTCGTGCTGCAGGATCGCGCCCGGCTCTCCAAGCTCTTGCGCCACGCCGACCGGCCGGTGCAGTTTCTCTTCGCCGGCAAGTCACACCCCGCCGACCAGCCGGGCAAGGACATCGTCGCCGGCGTGGTCAAGCTGGCGCGCGAGGAACCGTGCGTGGCTTTCCTCAAGGATTACGATCTCGCGCTCGCCCGTCACCTCGTCCACGGCGCGGACGTGTGGTTGAACAATCCCTTGCGCTTCCTCGAGGCGAGCGGGACGAGCGGCATGAAGGCCGGCGCGAACGGGGTGCTGAACGTGAGCATCCTCGACGGCTGGTGGGATGAGGCGTACAGGCCGGAGCTGGGCTGGGCGATCCCGTCCGGCGCGACCCTCGACCGGCCCACCGTGGACGACCATGCCGAAGCGGAAGGTCTCTACCGCCTCCTGGAGCGAGAGGTGATCCCGGCGTTCTTCGAGCGAGACAAGGACGGGATCCCGCAGCGCTGGGTGGAGATGATGCGGGCGTCGATCCGCCACGTCGTCACGGATTTCTCCGCCCGCCGCATGGTCAGCGACTACTTCGAGACCACCTACGCGCCTGGCGCCCGGCGCGTCGAGCAGCTGCGCCTGCTGCCCGATTGGGGCGGATAAATCGCGGAGGGGACAGATGTCCCCCCCGCGGACCCACCCCTCTCCTCGACCACGCTGGGAGGCGCTTGGAAGGGACACGCTTGGGGGACGGCCGGAATGAATCCGGCCTAGAGCCCCACCTGGGCATTTATTACGGATTTAGTCCGGGACTGCTGTAACGCCTCGGCGTTCGCGGCGGGCGGCGATCGCCGCGTGGAAGAGCTGCACATAGCGCTGCGCCGACCGCGACCACGACACGTCCTCGGTCATGGCGCGATGGACGAGCCACGCCCACAGGTCCGGATGGCGGTACGTCTCGGCCGCCCGCACGACTGTCGCATAGAACTGCCAGGGGTCATAAGAGGCGAACGTGAAGCCATTGCCCTTCTGCCCGACGGGGTCGTAGTCCTTGATCGTGTCCGCGAGGCCGCCGGTCGCCCGCACCACCGGGATCGTGCCGTAACGGAGCGCGATCAGCTGCGCCAGACCGCCGGGCTCGTAGCGAGACGGCATCCACAGGATGTCCGCGCCGGCATAGATGCGCTGTGCCAGCGGCGCGTCGAACCCGATCGCCGCCGCGACCTGGCCGGGCCGCTCGGCCGCATAGCGCCGGAACATGTCCTCGTAGCGGCGGTCGCCGGTGCCGATGACCACCACCTGCACCCCAAACTGCAGCAGCGCCGGCATCGCCTGCTCGACGAGGTCCAGGCCCTTGACCTCGTACAAGCGCGACACCATCGCGCACAGCGGCCTGTCTGACTGCTCCAACCCGAGCTCGCTGCGCAGCTCGGCGCGGTCGAGCGCTTTGGGTTCCGCCGCCGAAGCGATGTAGTGGTGCGGAATGTTCGGATCGCGCTTCGGATCGAAGATGTCGTAATCGATCCCGTTGACGATCCCGTGCAGCTTGTGGGCGTTGGCGCGGATGAGCTCGTCGAGCCCCTCACCCAACTCGGGCGTCTGGATCTCGGCCGCATAGCGCTCGCTGACGGTGTTGACGACGTCCGCGAAGTGAATCCCGCGACCGAGCACGTTGACGACATTGTCGAGGCCCGGAATGCCGACCCGGATCAAGCCCCACTTGTCGAGGCCTGCCAGCGTGAGCGCACCGAATCCGAACACCCCCTGGGCCGCGAGGTTGTGGATGGTGAGAGCCGTGGCGACTTCTGCGACGGGACCCTCTGAATACACGCGATCGATGAGGTTGGGCACTAGCGCCGCATACCAATCGTGGATCTGGATTACGTCCGGGGCGAACTGCAGCGCGGGCAGCATCTCCAGCAGCGCTCGCGAGAAGTAAACCGACCGGGCGTCGTCGTCACCGAACCCGTACATGCCCTCGCGGTCATACAGCTGCGGGCAGTCGACGAAGTAGACCACCATGTCTCCGAGGCGGCCTTCGAAGATGGTGGCGGGAATCGTCTGTGCCCCCAGCTGCACCTGCAGGTCGCGGACGACCGGGCGCAGCCCATGCTTTCCGATCTCGACCTGCCGGTAGCGCGGCATCACCACCCTGACGTCGTGGCCCAGGCGGCGCAGCTCCTTGGAAAGCGATGCGGCGACGTCGGCCACGCCACCGGACTTGGCAAACGGAGCCAGCTCGGACGTGGCGACCAGCACCTTGAGCTGCTTCGGGCCCGGCGCGAGCGCGACCGAACCGTCATCTGGGACGCGCAGTCCCAGCGATCCCGACGGCGGCACCTGCTCGATGTCGCGGCCCTCGCGCGTCACCACGAGCGCCATCTCCATCGTGTCGCCCCCATGGCGGCCGAGCATTGACAGCGGAATCCTGATGAAGAACGGATCGGCTTCGTCGAGCGTGCCGATCGGTTCCGCGCTGGTTTGCGCCTCGTCGACGCGAGCGACGGTCACCGACGCTCCGCCGGCATGCGGAACGATCCGGACCACGTGCGCAGCGTCGAACCCGAACTCAGCCGCGGCGGCGAGCGGCAGTGGCAGCTCGAGCGTGCCGCCGTTGCCGTCGGCGGGCACACCGGAGCAATAGAGCCAGAACTGGATCTTCTGCGCCTCGAGCTCCGCGGGCGACCTTGGGCTGTCGACGCAGAGATACACGCGCTCTGAGTCGCACGCGTAGAGGACGCGCTCGACGACCCCGGCCGGTCGGTGCAGCGCGCCGAAGCCCGAGCCGACGATGTAATAGCCCGCCTTGCTCCAGACCGGGTCGGTGCGCGACTTGGGGCTGATGCTCTCGGCGGGCACCTTGCGTTCGGGCGTTGGCGTGCGCTGGATGATCGGCTGGAAAAGACGCGCGGGCGCCCGCTGCCCCATGAGCTTGTAGACGTTCCGCAGGTGCAGGCGGAACTGGTTGTCCCAGATCGTGTCCATGCCCGAGTCGTGCTTGCGGCTGAACCACCAGAACCAGTCGCTCCCTTCGGTGATCAGGATCTCCCGCCACCCGAGAGCGGCCGCATCCGACTGCTGGGGTTTCTGGAGCGCTTGCTCCTCCAGCCATGATCGAGTGTCGGCCAGGAGCTCCCAAGCGATGTTGTGCTCGGGATCGCCGATCCAGGTGTCGAGGCTGGCGCCGATCCAGCTGCCCGTGTGCACATGCCGGAGGCTTTGCTGGGGCGGGTGTTCGCGAATGAAGTCGGAGACCGTGGTCGTGACGATGTCGGGCGAAGCTTCGAGCTCCGTGTAGACAGCGTTGAGGAAGTCATGCCCGTCGCGCGGGTAGAACTCCCAGGCGTTCTCGCCGTCCAGGGCGACGACCGCCAGGTAATCCTTATCGCCCTGCTGCTCGCGGATGCGCTTCAAGCGCCCGACCAGGTTGCGCGCGCCATCGACGGATGACATGCGCTGGTAATCGAAGCCGATCGAGTTCGAGATCTGCGAGTCGCGGAAGACCATCGACAACGATCGCCCGTCACGTTCGACCTTGAACGGCCGGTAAAGCTGGTCGGGCGAGTTGACGCGGCCTTCGCCGTCGCGGTAGAAGCTCGTGTCGAGCGAGCGAGCCAACACCTCCTCGTCGCTGATCATCCAATCTAGGTTCGCTTGCGTCGCCAACCCGACCACGCTCTCCCCCACCGCCATCTCCGACGGCCACATTCCGGTCGGCCGGCGCCCCACCAGGCGCTCGAACAGGCCCTGCCCCATATCGATCTGGCGCTGCGCGTCCTCGCGATGCGAGAAGTGGCGGTCGGGAAGCTGGATCTGCGGATTGGCGGTGCGCGCCGAGTCGATGTGAGCGAGCAGCGGGAGGATCGGGTGGTAATAGGGCGAGAAGGTCAGCTCGGCCTGGCCGCGATCGGCCAACTCGCGGTATTTCGGGATGACCTTGGCCATGATCTCCATCTGCGCCTCGAAGAGCGGATCCTTATCGGACTCGGAGAAGTCGCGATCCCTCCGCTTCAGCTCGGCCAGCCGGGGATCGGACTCGGCCCACGCCGGGTCACACCACGCGAGGTTGAACCAGATCTGCAGGTCGCGCATGTCCTGGGTGGTGAACTGCGCCTCAGCCGCTCGTGAGGCCAGCTCGAGGTAACGCGGCGATTGCTGCACCCGCAGCGCGCGCGGCGACTCGCGCATCCAGCGGATGATGAATCCGCGCTCCTCGGCCGTGAGCTCAGCCGCATCGCGCTTGCTGAGGTTGAGGAAGAGGTCGACGGACTCCTCCTTGCCGTAGTCCTCGATCTGCGCGAGCAATGAGGGGACCAGGTTGAAGGTGGCGCGAATCTTGGGGTAGGCGTCGAGCAGCGCCGGCATCTTGAAGTAGTCCTTCGCCGAGCGCAGGCGCACCCAGGGCAGCAGGTACGTGTTGGTGAGGTCGTCCTTGTAGTACGGCTGGTGCATGTGCCAGACGAAGGCGACCTGTAATGGCTTCATCGGCTAAACAGGATCACATATCGGTTCGCGCGCTCGTCGAGGTTTCGCACGAATCGAAGTTATTTCGCGTACTCGTCGAGGGCGCGGATGAAGTTGATGTAGACGCGCTGCTGCTCGCGCACGATGCCGTGCGCCCCGAGCTCCCACCACTCATCCGGCGTGAAATAGGCGCTCACCTCAGCGTCAGCGCCCCAACGTCCGAACCACTGGATGAGGTGCAGGTTGTCGGACTGCAAGAGCCACTTGGCGATCTCGACGAGCCGCGGGTCACCCGTGAGCCGCGCCTTCGAGTAGGCGTGGTGCATGAGCCGGAACAGGCCCTGCTGGGCCTCGTTGCCCAGGAAGAACTCCATGCCGCCCTCGCCCGCCCACGTGGACCCGTATTCATTCACCGGCACCTCTAGGCGCTTGGCGCCGAGCTCGTCGACGGCCTCCGACGGCAGCATCATCCGCACCTTCCGCTTCTTCAGCTCTTTGGCCAGCGCGCGCGTGAACTCGAAGATCCCGGAATCACGGCGGTGGTGCTCGCCGAAGGTCTCGAAGTCCCAGCCCACCATCACCAGCTCGCCCCAGGTCTCACGCACCCAGCCAGCGTACGTGCCGGCCATCAGGGGCCAGTGGTTCCAGTGACGGTTGGAGAAGCGGTAACCGACGTCGTCGGAGAGGGCGTGGTGCCGGACCAGCAGCTTGAGGCGCTGCAGGGGAAGCTGATACACATGGGTGGGCTCGCGCCAGCCCAGGTGCCAATCGCGGCCTTCCATGAAAGCTCCGTCGAAGCCGCACTGCTGAAGCGCGAAGTAGACGTCGTTGGACATGAACATCTCGGTCGTGTCGGTGACGGCGATCTGCTTCTGAAACAGCTCCTCCAACCGCGACCGCGCCGCGAGCATCGCCTCTTTGAAAGCCACGATGTCCAGGTAGAGCAGCCACGAGTGATAGGGCTCGACGTTGACGATCTCGACATTGGGGCTGGCACACAGCTTCTTGAAGCTGTCGAGCACCTTGGGCCCCCAGCGCTCGGCCTGGACCAGAAACGAGTTGCTGAAGCCGATCGACATCTTCCAGCCGCGCCTGGTGAGGTCGGTGAACATCGCCGACGCAGGTAGGTACGAGTTGGCGGCCACTTGATCGAAGTAACGCTGATCGAGGGCGTCATCGAAGAGGTATTCGGGGATCGCCTCTGGCGCCGTTTTGGCCGGCACGATGTGCGCGGGCAGCTTCAAGCGGCGAGGCTGGTGGACGACCGTGTAGACGACAAGGTTTTCAGCCAACAGGCAGCTCCGGCTTACGAGTCCGGCGCCGAGCGACTTTGGGATCCTCTTGCGCTGCCGCTGCGATCGTGACCGCCTGCTGGGCGGCCGCGTATTCGATTCGAAGCAGAAGCTGCTCGATCACCTTCTCCCACGTGTAGGCGCGCGCGGTCACGCGGCCGCGCCGGCGCATGGCGGCTGCCAAGCGCGGGCGCTGCTGGATCAGGTTCAGACCGGTCACGAGCTCGATCGCGTCGTCGGTCTCGAGAACCAGCGCGTTGCGATAGGCAACCGCGTAATCCTCGCCAGTCGCGCCGGTGACGGCCAGCCCACCGGCAGCCATCACCTCGAGGCCCACCAGGCCGAACGGCTCGTGCCCCGAGTTGGCGAGGACGGCGTCGCACGCGGGGTAGATCACGCCGAGCATCGGTTCGCTGACGAAGCTGGTGAGGTTGACCACATCGGCCTCGGGGTACTGGCGAAGGATGGCCGACAGCCCGGCCGGCTCCGGGGGCGCGTTGACGTGGACGACATTGAGGCCCTGGTGCTGCGCGTGGCTGATGACCTCGCCGCCGTGCGGCTCGCGACCACCGCGCAGGAGCAGCCTCACCCGCTTGCCGTGGCGTTTGATATAGCCGGCCGCGGATACCGCCATCAGCCAGCGCTTGTCGGGATCGAAGCGGCCGATCTTGAAGCAAAAATGATCGGCGGCGGCCGCGAGCTTGAGATCGGCGACCGCCTCGGGGTCGGCATCGTGGATCGATTCGCGAGGGATCCCGTTGGGGATGACGATCGGGTTGTGGCCGCGTTCCCAGACCTTGAACTTCATGTAGCGGCTGACGGTCGTGATCGTGGCCGCGAGCGCGAGCGCGGACCAGTTGATGCGGTGGAAGCCGAAGGTGTTGTTGGCGTTCCACAAGATCACGACGCGATCGCGCAGGCCGCGGTAGTAGAGGGAGTCCGAGATGAGGTTCATCGACCACGACGTATGCCACTCCTCGCCCATGATCACCACGTTTTGGCCGGCCTCGACCGCGGGCCCGATCACGTTGTCGATGAGGCTCTGTGGCAGGCTCGAATTCCAGTCGCGGATCTTCTCCTCCTCGCCGTCGTAGACCCCGCCGCGGTGGCGCGACGAGATCCACTGGCACCACCGCCGGTAGACCAGTCGGCCCGACTCGTGGCTCTCCTCCCCAGGAAGATCGGGGTCGCCACAGAAATAGAGATACGTCTTATAACCGAGCTGCGCCAGCGATCGCGCGAGGCCTTTGACGCGGACGCCGAGGCCGCCCGCCTGGCTGTACACGTCGGGACCTTCGAAGCTCAGGACCACGAACACGGTGCGATCTGGCTCGAAGATCATGAGTTGGAAGACAGCGCGAGCAGAGCGGTGGCATGCAGCTCCCGCGTCGGGGCGCACACGAGCGAGGTCCGGGTTTCGAGGCTCACGGGCAGCGCGCTCAGCGCATTGCCCTTCATGTCGGTCGCCACGCCCCCCGCCTCGCTGAGGATGAGCAAGCTCGCGGCCATATCGAAGACTCGAACCGGCACGGGCGCGCAAAAAGCGTCGAAGCTGCCGGCTGCGGTGTGCGCTATTGCGAGCGCCATCGAGCCGAGGATACGAATCTTGGTCGATCGCTGGATGAGACCTCGCGCGCCGACGAGCGCGCTCGGCAGGCTCTCGAGCGCGATCAGCTCGAGGCGCTCGGGCGCCTGTCGCTTCATCAATTTGATCGGCTCGCCGCCACGCTTTGCCCCCTGCTTGCGGATCGCGGTCCACGCCTCGCCGTTGATGAGGTTGACGACGCAGCCCACGACCGTGTCGCCGATGTTGGGCCCATCGACCAGCGCGAGCATCACGCCGAAGAACGGGACGCCCTGCTTGGCGTTGAGGCTGCCGTCGACCGGGTCCACCAGCACGAGCGGGTAGTCGGCGCCGAATTTACGGTGCCCAGCCTCCTCGGAGAGGACGGCGAAGCGTTCACCCCGCGCGGTCAGCCCTTCGAGCTCGGCGAAGACGGTGGCTTCCGCCGCGCGATCGAGCTCCATCGTGCGATCGCCGCCGGCGCCGACGGTGAGCTGCGCTCGGCCTGCTTCGGTGCCCGCGAGGGGCAGCACCGTTGCTTGCACGCGCGAGCCGATGCGCAGGAAGACTTCGAGCCAGTCGGCGGACTTCAGGGGGTGCGACGCAGCTGGTCTAGGGGTCCCCGCGAACTCACGGCTTTGCCTCTGAGTTCGTGGGGTTTTTCAGGCAATGCCGGAGCCGCTCGAGAACTTGGGGTCGACCTTGCGACGGCGGCGGCGGCGGCGCTCGACCACGATGGTGATGAGGTACGGCTGCTGCATCGCCCACACGCGCTCGATGAGCTGTGGGATCGGGATGTTGTACGGATCGTCGACGCCGAGTAGGACGAGGCTCTCGGCCAGGCCTTCGGTCAGCTCTGTGCGGTCGTGCAGGTTGAGCTGCTCGAGCGTATCAAGGATGTCGTCGAGCCGGCGCAGGCTGGATCGCCGCTCCTTGTCGTCCCCGCGTTGGAGCATGGCTCACAGCTTATCGATTTGCGGCATCCGTGAGGGCGCGGCTGACCTCGGCCGGCCGATCGAAGTTGAGCCAGTGGCCCGCGCCTTCCAGGACCTTGAGCTCGTACTCCCCTTCCATATATGTGCGGGTGTCCTCGGCGCCACGCCTGCCAAGGGCAGGATCTTGATCGCCCCACAGGAGGACGGTCGGGGTCTTGATCGGTCCGATGTTGGCCAGGCCCTCCCACGCCGCCCCGACGGCGGTGAGGTTGGCGCGGTAATAGTTGAGCGCGGCGGTCAGGCGGCCCGGGCGGGCGAGCGACCTGGCGAAATGCTCGACCACCGAGCGCGGCACCGCCTCCGGATTGGGTCCGATCGACCAGGTCAGCCGCAGCCGGCGGTAATCGTCCTCGGCCAGCACTCGCTCGGCCTTGCCCTCGAGAAGGAAGAGCCCGACATAGCGCGAGCGAGCCTGCTGGTCCTCGTCGTCTTTGCTTGCGGCCGCCAACGCCGCCGGGTGCCCGACCGAAAGGGCCGTGAGCGTTTTCGTCATCTCGGGGTGGCGAGCGGCAAAGAACCAGGCGACGACCGCGCCCCAGTCATGACCCGCCACATGCGCCGACTCCCGCCCGAAGGCTTTGATCAGGGCAGCCACGTCATCGACCAGGTGATCGATGGAGTAGCTCTCGCGATCCGCGGGAGCGTCGCTGAGGCCGTAGCCGCGAAGGTCGGGCGCGACCGCGAGGGATCCGGCTTTCGCGAGCGCATCGACCTGGCGCGACCACAGCTCGGCTCCATCTGGAAATCCGTGCAGGAGGATGAACATGTCCGCTTTCGGCGGGCCGTCGACCATCGTCCGGAACCGAATGCCGTTCGCCTGCACCATGTGCTGGCTCGCGGTCATTTGAAAATCTCCCTCTCCCCTGCGGGGAGAGGGTCCAGAGGGGTGCACCGGGAGCTGGCTCCGCCAGGCCCGGCGCCTCGAGGGGGGAGTTCCCCCTCAAAAAAAATTGGGGCGCGAGTCATTTGATGCCGTGGATGAATTCCGTGGCGGCGTCGAGGGCATCGTCGAGCACCGCGAGCAGGCCATGCCCCTGGCCTTTGAACACCACGAGCTTGGATTTGGGGATGAGCTTGATCTTTTCCTTCAAGAGATCGAGCCGAGCGAAAGGATCGCGATCGCCGCTCATGAAGAGGGTCGGGCAGTGAATCCGAGTGAAGTGTTCGGTGCGGAGCTGGTCGGGAAAGCCGGGCCGGTGCAGCGGATAAGAGAAGAGGACGAGGCCGCCGAAGTCGGCCTCGATGGCGGCCATGCTCGATACGCGACCGCCGAATGACTGCCCGCCTCCGATCACATCGTGACCACGGCCCGAGGTCTTGATGAACACCGGGACTGCGCGCTCCGCGCCTCCGCGAGGCAGGTCGACCGCGACCGCATCGATGCCGCGACGCTTGAAGCCGTCGACGTAAGGCTTCATCGAGGCAGCGTTGCCAGATGCGCCGTGACCGAGGACTACTCGCATCGAATCAAGCTCGTGAAGTTCATCAGTTGAGCTCTGCGACCCGCCGCTGTTCCAACCACTCGCGCGAAATTTTGATCTCGACACGCGCGACGCACACTGCGCACCACACTGTCTCGCATCGTTCGCATGCGATGTGTTGATGATCCTTGGAGAGGTCGAGAGACATCGTGAAAGTCCCGCACTCGAAGCATTTCACTGGGCATCGCATGAAAAAAAATTCTAACGATCTCTTGACTTGATGGATGCAATCGTTGTATCAACACATTCTGTATGGCGATGCTGCTCGTGGTTGCCCCCACAGAGGCAACGGACCCGACGCGAGATAGCGCGACATTTCGCACAACCGCCAACGTCTCGGAGACCTCATCGAAGAGGCTTCGCGGCGAAACCCGTGGGGTTGCATAGGAGGTGCGTGCAGAAGAAGTCGTCCATGACGTCTCACAAGGGAATCTAGCCCGCCAAACCATGGAACCTCGGGTCCGTATCACTAAGCGAAGGAGGTAAAAATGATGGCAAAGAAGAAGGCCGCCAAGAAGCCGGCAGCCAAGAAGAAGGCCGCCAAGAAGAAGAAGTAACAACTTCTTCAATCGTTTTCTAAGGTTCGTTCGTAAAAGCGCTCGGGGTTCTGTGGAGCCCCGAGCGCTCCTTTTCTCGGTTGATTGCAGCTACATAGAAAGGAATGGGTTCTATGGGCGGGACTGCAGAGTTCCTTTCTCCCCACCCGGCGCGCTGCGCGCGCCGACCTCCCCATAAGTGGGGAGGCATGCTACTTGACTAACGAACAAATGTTCGTTAGTCTGTGCCCACCTCCGCTTCTCGCCTGCGTCTTGCTCCCAGAGGCCCGCAAAGAAAGATGCAGGAACTCGAACACGC